>QIKQ01000123.1 GCA_003233075.1 Gammaproteobacteria bacterium | reverse complement strand
TTCGGGCTTCATTAAGGATACACTTAACTCGCTGCGCGAGTTCTGATAATCCGTCTCGCTACGAAGTGCTGTGAGAAAAGCGGGCTAGACCTTTGTGCTATTATTACTAATACTTTGGCATTCAAAAACATTATTATTCGCTCTAATTGAAAATATGAATCAAATAAATCAAACACAATATTGCTGTTCTATTTTTTTATGTTCATTGCTTCTTTTAATTAACACTCCTACTTTTTCTAGCAATAACGATCAAGGCACAACTAAACTAAAACCAGCCACAATTAAAACAAACATAGATAAGTTGCAACACAAGATTGAATCACTAAATAGGCAGCTTAAAAACAAAATTCACGATTTACAGAAATTAAAAAATTTAGTTCGTCGTTTAAATAAAGCTAATATAGAACTTAAAGAGGAATTTCAATTTTATTCCCATCCAGGCAATAATCTCCAGCGTTCAAGAATACGTTTGCAGCGAATAAAAATTGAAAATATTGCTAAGCTTAAATATGCATATTCTTTTGCTTTAATTCAATTACACTCATCTCGCAAACAACATGATTTTTTCATTGGCAGCTATCGTTTACTGATTAAATCTAATAATTTCCAGTACGTAGTTCCAATCGATCCGTCAAACAACTCAAACCGTTTCAAACTAAAATATGTATCTCACTTCAGTGGCGAATTTCGTCTGAAACAAAAACTTAAGTCCAATGATCTACATCTAGAAATAAAGGGCAGAAACACAGCAAATAAAAAAATAATTAGAATATTTAGAATTAAGTGGCCAATGATTGAAAACAAAAAACCGATGATTTCTCAATAAACATTTCGTTAAAAGACATATGATAAATTTTAACGTCTGATTTAATTGGAAAAATAAGCACATTCATTGTTAGCAATAATTTACTCCACAGCAAGCTGCGGGGTAAGCTGAATCTATATTATTTTCACCTATCTTTAATTTTATACTGATTTTCATTTTATACTGATTTTCTTTACGTTAATATATGCTCGCCCCATTCTATTTTTCCAAACCCGATGTAATTTAATCGTACGCCGATAAATTTTATTGATTTTAGTATTTTTCGCGATACATGTTCCACGGCGGGCGCGATATATGAAACCTTCAGATGACTTAAATATAGCAATTTTATCTACCTTATTGACTATTCTCACCAGTTTTAAACGAGAAATTCCTTTCGAGCTAAAGGGACCATCACAATACGATTTTATCTTACCCTTAAAACGAACAAAGGGATTCCATAAGATGCCATGGTTATCTAACGTCACTATTTTGTAAGGTGTAAAATTAATAGTTTTAATTAGTTTATGATTAATTGTTTTTACATTGGGATTTGATTTTTTAGGATGAGTATAAACACGTAACAACACACTAATATTCAATTTCGAATTTCGTTTCTTAGTGAGTGGTGATAAAGATAATTTTTGAATGTGTGTCGCGAAGCGCATACGAACCAGCGTATTCATAAAAGTCATATATGCCTTATAATTTCCTATCGCCTTAATACGTACAGGATAATAAGCTATTGGATTTCTTGTTACCTCATTAATAATGACTGGTTTTCCCAACAAGAGTCCACTTTCTCTCGCAACTAATTCTATATCGCCAATAAAATTAAATGTTAAACGACGACCCGGCATCGAGTCAATTAGTGCCCTAACTATTAACTTCAATTCTTTATATTGATTTTGGTGATAGCGTAGGACATTTTTTCTTGATTTTATCGATTTAAAAGCAATGAATTTATAATCGTTTTGAATCTTCCTTTGCCTAAAGTACATGGTAAAGTTCAGGAATCCACCACTTCGCCTTAAAGATTTTACGTTAATATTACTAATGTAAGAAGATTTTTCCAAATTTTTAATGAAACTTTTTAGCTGATAGTGTTTTTTTGCCGTCCCTTGAACTTTGTAAAAAGAACCCTTTTTATCGATCGCATACAATGAAAGATGTGAAGTGATTGAATTTGAAACTGCTTTGATCACTTGGTAACTTGCTATATTTCTTCGGTAAATATTATCAATTGAACGAGCTTTTAGCAGTAATTTTTCCTTTGCTTGCAGTAAGATGGCAAGCTTTTTATTTTTAATTATATTTTTAGTTACACTATTATTTTTTATCCTATATTGGCTTAGACGTTTGCTGTTGTTTTGGGTCGAACCTCTACTAACATTGTTATGCGCAGCTAATTTCACACTTTCCCAACCATTTTCTAAGATATTTTTTTCATAATTATTTAGGTAATTATTTATACTCTGCTTACCTACCTTAATATCTTTTTTTGAACTTACTGCAATTTCAGTAATTTCAATATTATGATACTTTTGTGTGAGCAATTGCTTAGGCTTCTGCTCAACAAATGATTCGACACTAACACTATTAAATTTATTAATAGCAACTTTAATCTCTAGCTTCTTGTCTTTGCTGATAGGTTTGATTTTCGACTGGTATTTTTTTCTACTCTTATGGCTCCTAGCCAACAAATATCGAATTGTACTTTTCGATTCTTTTGTGCCTTTTGTACTCAGCCCTTTTAATGCATATCTGTAGCTGGACCCTAGTTGAAACTCATCGGTAAATCGGCATGTTTTAATTTTTATAAAACCCGACTCCATTTTTTTTAGTTCCAATAAATAGGGCGTGATCTTAGTTACCCTATAGTTTTCTTGAAACAAAATTTTTCTAGCTATATTGTTTCTTATTAAACTGCTATTGTTTGTCAATCTCTTAAAGCTAATAGATAAATGTGTACCGTTTAAATTATACTTGCCTTCGTATAAAGCAATCTTTTCACCATTCTTAGTTTTACGAGTAAAACGCGAGAACTGACCATTTGGATAAAAAGTCTCACCGGCCTGGTCAATTGCTAAACCATCACAGGCCCAAGTTCGATTAATATTTGACTCTATAGTTGATTGGAAATCACAGGCGTTTAGAAAAATAATTATAAATAATATCAGAATTCGATTAGTTTTATTTTTTAACATTAACAATACAAATTGAAGGTTAAATTAACGAACGAATTATTCTGAATTTAAAATATGACTGGCCTAAACATGAATTCATCCTTTTCCCCTACGAATTTAGACAATATAGACTGGCTGTTTTTTCTTCCTGCATCAGGTATAGCAGTGGATTCACGGAGTTTCTGTGACAGGGTTTGATTTATCGATGAGTTCTTTTCTTAAAGTCGGCCAGGCAACTTGGCTAAAACGCGGTGATTATGTTTTTGAATGCGCCAAGCTACAAATTGGAGTCCATGAAAAAATAGATCGTATTTCACTGCTATCCCGTTAACTTTAGTTTTATTTCACGAAACGCAGTCATTTGAAGATATAACGGAAGAATGAGTGAAAATGATCGTCTTTGCGAAGCGGCGTTTGCCGCTGAAGCAATCTCGTCAATATTGTGAGTTACCTCATATCGGCAATGGTGATATTGATAAGGAGATTGCGTCATCTGCTTAGGCAGTCTCGCAACGACGAGAAGCTTCGAAAGCGATATTATCGGTCACTTATTTTGTTTAGTAAATGCGACTATTAAACATCGAGATAAAAAAAGTTAACGGGACAGCAGTGATCGTATTTATTCTATAACAATACATCTAAAAATGAGGCAGACGGATTTAATTAGTTGCGCCGTTGTATTCTTATATAACTGGATAAATAATGCGATTTACATCTAAAATGTGGCATAAAACACGCTAAGTATTTAATTTAAATCTATTTTATTTTACTAGAAAAACAGTCGGTCATTAATCGAGTCCTCTATAAAAACTCGATTTAATTGCCACTCTAATCCGTAAATAGCCTATAATACATTGATTTATATCATAATTGGGATACCGAATTGAATAAAACCGAAGCCATTGCCATTGTAAGCGACAGAAATCGCAACATAGCGCTCGTCTGCCTCGTTATCGTTTGTTTGATGTCTTTTTCCTCCTGTGACAGTGATAAATCCGAAGGCCGAAAACATCGTCGCAGTGCCCATTTGATTGAAACCTTTACGACACTACTTAAACCAGTGGTTTACAGCACCACTCGCACCGGCACTCTAATTCCAAGACGCAAACTTAATATACACAATCAGGAAGAAGGCTTACTCAAAAAGTTACCTTACTTTGAAGGTGACAAGGTAAAAAAAG
Organism: Gammaproteobacteria bacterium; assembly: GCA_003233075.1. Taxonomy (GTDB): domain Bacteria; phylum Pseudomonadota; class Gammaproteobacteria; order SZUA-21; family SZUA-21; genus SZUA-41. Next base: position 25,852 of record QIKQ01000123.1, on the reverse strand, counting down.
GAGACTTGTTAGTAAAAATAGATGATGCCCTTTTATCCGCACAACTCAGAAAGGCTAACGCTAATAGCCAACAAGCCAAGCAAAACTTAGGTCGCATTCGACGTCTGCATAAACAGCGATTAATTTCTGAAGATCAAATGGTTAAATCACAAACCGATTACAAGGTCGCCCTCGCTGAAGAGCAACAGCTGCAAACACGATTAAACAATACTTCAATTCTTGCGCCATTTGATGGAGTCGTTACCTTACGCAATAAAGAACAAGGCGATGTCGTACCCAAATTTACCCTTATTATGAGCATTGTTGATCCACAATCTCTCGTTACCCAAGTTAAAATATCGGAACTATTAATTCCAAGCTACAAGTTAGGCGATAAAGTCGATGTCCTTATTGATGCCCTGGGTTCGCAAAATTTTACCGGCATCATTAATCGCATTCATCCAACTATCGATGGCGATACTCGCCAAGGAACGCTTGAAGTCAAACTCAGCCCGATACCTCAGGGCGCCAAAGGTGGACAACTCTGCCGTGTTACTCTTAATTCTAGCCCTAAACTAAGTATATCTATTCCCGCAATCGCCTTGCGACAAGACAAGAAAGGTGAATTTGTTTATGTCGTTGAAAAAGGTAAAAAGGACTTGATTGTCAAACGTATGGGTGTGCGCAGCGGACTTCGCCACGGCGATATGGTCACAATTCCTTTTGGATTGGATGCAAATGTTAAAATAGTTTCCAAAGGTTTTCTTGGCATTAGGCCAGGTAAAAAAGTAGTCGATGCAAAAGCGAAAAGAAGACCTCATGGCAAGCCAGGACAGCGCAATCAAAACAAAAAAGACGGCGAAAATAAACATAAACACAAAGTCGTAAAACAATAAACCCTTCACTAGATTAGCAGTCATGCAACAAAATCAATCCGAGAATAATCAAGCAAACCTATTACACAAAACCGGACTAGCCCACTGGTCTATTCATCATCCTATTGGCGTGGTGATGATCACCATAGCCGTCTTCGTCCTAGGGGCGCTTACTTTTGGCGGCTTAACCGTTAATTTATTGCCTAATATAGTTCGCCCTGAGGTTCGAGTACGCATACTAGATAAGGGCGTACCGGCTAAAATCATGGAAGATAAAATCACTCGGCAACTCGAAGAGCAACTTGCGATTACTGAGGATGCCATTAGTGTTGAATCCACTTCCAGAGAAGGCCGTAGTGCTGTTGATTTAGTTTTTGAGTACGGCAAAAATATTGACATAGTCTTGCAAGACGCCAGTACTCGACTCGATCGCGCCAAACGATTTTTGCCTACCTCGATCGACCCCCCTATAATATACAAGCGCGACCCTTCGCAATTACCCGTTCTTGAATATGTCATTGCGAGTGAAAAATTTAATTCCATCGAATTGCGTTCCTGGGTCGATAATCACTTCTCGAAATGGTTCTTTAATATAAAAGGCGTCGCTGCTGTCGAGCCAGGTGGTGGTTTAATTCGTGAAATTCGCATCATTCCTGACCAAAATCGACTTGCCGGACAAGGACTCAAGATTAAGGACTTAATTAAAGCAATAAGAGAGGCCAATGTAGAAGAACCAGGCGGGCGCGTTTACCTGGGTAATCGTGAGATTTCGAGTCGAACTGGGGTTAGATTCAAAACTCTAAATGATATAAAACTCATGCCCATCCCAATTAAGGATGGCAATACAATCCAGCTACATGAAGTTGCAAAAGTAATTGATTCACATGAAGATGAAAAGCTTCGAGTTCGCTTAAACGATGTGCCCGGTGTTAAAGTCAGCATTCAAAAGCAACCTAAAGCAAATACAGTCACCGTTGCCGATCTAGTTAAGAAGAAAATAAAAGATCTTTACGCAGAAAAAGCGATCCCGAGTCATATCAAAATAGAACTCTCAAATGATCAATCTGTTTTCATTAAAGGTTCGATGAATAATGCCCGTAACGCTGTAATAATGGGCGCAATACTTGCTATGCTGGTCGTATTCTTATTCTTAGGAAATATTCGCCGTACTCTCATTATTGGCAGCGCAATTCCCATCGGAGTGGTCGTTACATTTCTACTCATGGAAACTACCAATTTAACCCTAAACATTATGAGTGTCGGTGGGATTGCTGTCGGCATAGGCATGTTAGTCGATAACACAATCGTCATGTTAGAAAATATTTATCGTCACCAATGTAAATCTGGCGCCAATGAAAAGTCGGCAATCACTGCTGCCGGTGAAGTCAACAATGCAATAATTGCATCCACGACTACAAATTTAGCTGCCATTATTCCATTTTTATTTTTATCCGGCATTGTCGGTCTACTCTTCAAGGAACTTATACTAACTATTAGCGCAGCAATAATAGCTTCCATGATAGTCGCACTCACACTGGTTCCCGCCCTTAGCACTAAAGTTACCGTCACTAAACGTGGTAGATTTGGCACCAAGTTTGATAAGTTTATTGAATCAATTCAAAATTTATATGCAAATTTTGTTTCTCGTATGTTACGAGGATATAATATTAAATTAGTCATTGTTTTATTATTGTGCATAGGACTTGTATTTAGTTTTATTTATTTCTCGCAAAACAAAAAGAAAGAACTACTCCCTAGTTTCGACACCGGCGAAATTTCTATTTACCTAAAAACTGATCCTGGTGTTACTTTAAATACTACCGATAAAATAGTTCGAAAAATTGAAAACCTGATTAAAAAACAAAAAGACGTAGTTGATGTTGTTACTTTATCGGGTGGATTTATATTTGGCAGAACTACTGTGGAAAAACATAACTCTGGCTCCTTGCTTGTTAAAATTATACCAAGTGGCCAAAGAAATTACTCCACTGAAGCTTGGATTGGAAAATTCATGCGTGATTACAGCCAACTTCGCTTAGCCGGTGTTAAAATGTATCCGCATGCTCGTGGTATTCGAGGATTAGGTTTTTTCACCCGTGGCTCAAGCGATATCAGTTTAAGAATTCAAGGCAGTAATCTAGAGACGCTGAGTAAGTTAGCTGATCAAGTCCTCAATAAAGTAAAAAAAATTCAGGGTCTGAGACGACCACAGCACTCGATGCAGGATGTTAGAAATGAAATGCTAATACGTCCCGACTTGCAACGTGCAGCGAGTTTTGGACTTAGCTCAAAAGAAATAAGCGACGCAATACGGATAGCGATTACTGGCGAGAGTGTTGGCGACTTTCTAGAAGGCGATTACAGCTATAAAATAAAAGTGAAACTGGCGGACAAAGAAATATATGATATTCAACGCTTAAAATCCTTGATAGTCGGTTACAGTAAAAAAGACAATAAGCCCATTAAGCTTCTGCAGGTAGCTAAATTTGAATTTCCCACAGCTCCCTACGAAATAAAACGTGATAACCAACAACGCATGGTTGAAATTTCCGCCAGAAAAATTGGTGATACATCCTTAGGCCCTATCATTGCTGCTATAGACAAAATTAAAAAAGAATTTAGGGAAAGCAAACACTGCGATTACACCAAGGTAAAAGAAGGCAACCGAGATGTAGTTAAAGAAAACTGCAATTACAGCCTTTTCGATGTTGGTATCACCAACAGCCTTAAGAAACAATCCGTATTATTTGTAATTCTAATCCTCCTAGCAATTTTTCTAGTTTTTGTCGTGCTCGCCGTACAATACGAATCATTACGAAACCCTTTCATAATTATTATTTCGGTACCTTTTGCTCTCATTGGTGTATCAATTGGTTTATTCATTGCTAATAAGGGCTTATCAATGCCTGTGTATTTGGGTCTTATTATGTTAGTGGGCATAGTGGTTAACAATGCAATTGTTTTACTAGAATATATCGAAATTGCACGTCGCCAAGGCTCAAAAGTGAGTGATGCAATCGTTAAAGCAGCCCGCTTAAGGTTAAGACCGATACTCATGACAACACTAACTACCGTCGCAGGTCTCACCCCGCTTGCCCTTGCGTGGGGATCAGAAGGTGCTGAAATGTTACAACCGCTTGCGATCACAATCGTATCCGGATTGAGCTTTTCACTTATTATTAGCTTGTTGTTGATTCCGATTGTTTACCAGCTCGTACACGGACATCGAGATAAACCACGACAAGCGGTGATTAGCTAACCCACCTATTTCACAAATGCGCACGGCCTTTTTAAGGTTTTTAGTCAGATCATCTGGTATGACCGAATCAGGCTAAAAACAATTAGTTAAGCCTATTTTCATCTAATTTTTAGCCATAATAAGCTGCTATTCAATAGCTTAGCGAGGTTAGCCCGCTTTTCTCACAGCACTTCGTCGCGAGACGGTTCAAGTGTGTGCTATGACTGGATTTCGCGACCGAGAAATGCGCAGGCATAGTCGACACTATGTCGAGCTTTTCGACCGAGTGAAATCCAGTCATAGTGTGCAATTGGGCCGTCGCAGCAGATGGGCTGTGAGAAATGCGGGTTAGTCGCCAACCCTAAATATTCCCTAAGGAAAGCCGTTATATCAGCTATGGAGGCACTTAATCTAAATTTGCCAACCGGCTTGGCTGCACCCGAGGAATTCGGTCTAGAATCGAATCCTGATTCTGTGCGCGATTGGCTATCAAAGTTACCGCTGACTAATGCCGCTGAATCTAGCCAACAAATAATTCAGCTACTTAAGGAATTAAATAAAGTCGATTTAGAAATAGTCTCTCGATATCGCTACCTCAATTTGTTATTGCCAGTGACCGGGAAACTAACAGAAATGCTCCGCGTGGGTTATCAAAACGCCTTCTTACCTCTGTCAAAAAAAAACCTTAATAAGTTTATTCTAGCAATAGACATGGCAAATGAATTAGAACGTGGTTATAGAATTATTGTAAATCAAATTACCTGCAGTGAACATTTCAAAACAGATAAAAAACAAAAACAGCTTTTAATTACCTGCCTGTATTTAACTATTGAACAACTCGCAACTATAATGCATGAGCATTATGTCACTTATTTTCCAATTCCAAAGCATATTTGGCAATTGATTAATAAGCTTTATCAATTCGCCGAACAACACCAACTCGAACAGCTCACTGTGCCTAATTCAGAACAAAAACACCCTCCCTTGTCAATTTCCTATATATACAGAGTGGTCATGCTTCTTTCAATTGTTAATCCGCATCATCTCATGCACGGTGAAATAACAAAAATTAAGAAACATATTTGTGAAGCAGCTAAAAATTGCCAACTTAAAAACGTGCAAGATATCAATTTAGAATCCGAGGCTTATGTTATCGACTTGAACTTAGACCAATCACCTCGATTTGTTTCTAACATCAAGTCGCTTAGTGGCGAAACCTATCGAGCACTTGATATACATCCATTTCTAATGCGCGTCAAAGGTAAACTAAGAGATATTCAAAAAGAAGAACCTCAGAAAAGTAATCAAGCTGTTAGTTTATCCCTCAAGTTAGTAGAAGAAGATGACAAGCCAATACAAAAAAGGAAAGAGCTAGATTTGTTACATCGTATTTTTAGAGATATGTATTCTCGCATTATAACGACTCTAGATAGAAACAATGAACGTACGCATGAACGCAACCAAAGCTTGGGCGAACTCGAAATGACCATTGGCTTAAGTTCCAGTCATTTTCATTTGTCGGCAGAAGAAGACTTTTCTCCTGAATTGGATGAAATCAGATTACACACAGGCAAACAAGGTAGTAGCTTAAGCTCAATGAGTTTAATTCCATTGGAATTTGAACACTGGCGATCTGATGAATCTGAACATCGAATCACTGACGGCGTACAGAAACCAAGAACATCCAACTTTGATAGTGAATCGGACGCATTAGATACTTGGAATAATATTTATTCCCATGTGTCTTCCTCGCCCGAGCACCAGCAATTGATTGCTAGTCTTAGAGAATATCAAACCAGCTCAACATGGAAACAAAGAAACATTTCAGCTGGAGGCATGTGCGTATTTTGTCTACCCTGTCAACCAATCGGAATACGGGTTGGTGAACTAGTTTCATACCGATCTAGCGACTCTGAAGCTTGGTGGATTGGACTAGTTCGCTGGCTGCGCATACACGATAACTCAATGATTGAAATTGGTTTAATGCACTTACATCATCAAGCCTATCACGTTGCAGTGAGAGCAATCAAAGGTACAGGCAGTGGCAGTGAGTATTTTCGTAGCATACTCACCGAAGAAGATATTGACGATCAATTTAATACTATTATATTACCAACTGCAATTTTCGACCAAAACACAGAATTAGTGGTCAATTTTTCTGACAAGCTGGTTTACTTAAAACTACACGAGTCCGTTTTAACGACCAAATCAATAAGTCAATTTCGATACGAGCTTATTGACACGCCAGAAATTGAAACTGAAAGCATTATTCGACTTAAACGACTTATATAAAGGAAAAGCAACATGGCAGTTCCAGAATTTAAAGCAAACAATATGTATCAATTGTTACGCGAAGAACGCGTTGAAGAATTTAATGATCTACTAGAGCAAGGTCATGAAGCTGATCTAACAAATTGCGATTTACGCGGATTAGATCTGCGTGGTTTAAATGCGGATGGTTTAGATATGAGTGGCTGCTATTTTCGTCAAGCGAATTTACGCGGCATAGACTTTTCATTTACCCGTCTAGATGGCGCAAGCATCAACGCAGCTAAAGTATCTGGTGTTTTATTCCCGGACGATTTAGCGGCCGAAGAAATCCTTTTATCCATTACCCACGGCACACGCATGCGCTACCAAAAATCAATTATTGTTCGTCAGAAAAGCAAACCCAAGGCAGAGGCCATAGCTAATCTTGGCAAGACAGATGAAACCGAAACAAAGGAATAGCCTTATACGCTAAATGTTTAAGTAATCTTACCGTTTGCATTTCAAGTACGGAATTTTTTCAAATAGTTGGCTAAAAAACTAACAATTAAAAACTTTAAAATCAAGATGATCAAACTGCGAACCGGTTCCCATCAAAACGTTATATGTTGATTTACTATGCGCAGATTGAAGATAAACTAACACTAAATATTGAACTTAAATATAATCGGCATGGACTGCCAAAAGACCGCCTATTCGTTATTTTACAAGGAGTTTTAAGTGATCAGTCGATTTCTCATTGCAACATTTTGTCTCGTACTTCCACTATCAATATTTTCAGCCGAACTATCAAGCGTTAAGGTCGACAAAGTGATACGCGATATGAGTCGCGCGTTTTCGAATAAAGATGCAGCTAACGCCGTACGAGATATGGCACCAGGAGTGACAATACTTTTAAGAGCTAAATCTGGCAGTAAAATTATTTTAAAGAAACTTAATTTAAGCGAATACAAACAAATGCTCGAACTAAACTGGAAAATAATGCCAAAGTACCGGGCAAAACGCAGCAATACCAAAATAAGCTTTAGTAAAGATGAAAAAAAAGTCGTAGTCACATCCAGGCTTAATGAAAATACAGAATTTCAGGGGAAACCTTTAACCGCTATTAGCCGTGAAAGAATCACCATCAAACTAATTGAAGGCAAACTGGCAATTACGAGTTATGAAGCAAGCCAAATTAAGTAAGTTATTAGTTGGATAGTCTTAACGCCAGAGTTAACGCTGGCGTTTTTTTATGTCCGATAGTGCTATTGTATATTCCGATGATTTAGACGTTGCAGTGCGCTTTCATCTAACTGACGCATGACTTTATTGGTATCATCGACAGTTTTCTGATTTTCTGCCTCGCCTTTTTTCGCAAGATTGAAACTATCGATATACAAATGTAGTATTTCGTGAATATAAACTCGGTCTAAAGTTAGAGGTGCTTTGGTATTTATTTTAGGATTCATTTTAGATTTAGTTTTGGTTATAAATGACCTATTTCTAACAACGTTTCTATTGATAGTAATTGTCCCTACCGCATTTTTTTTGCCATAGGAAGGAGCGAGAACTCCAAATATCCCACGAGATTGCATACCCCCCTCAAACCAGGCAGGTATGGCAATTCCGCTTTTTGTGTACTTTAACTTTTTGTCATCAAACTTGATTTTTAGTTTATTCTGAGCACTCTTCCAATCAAGTACTTTTGATGCAAACTTAGATTTTCTTAATCTAACTTCAATTTCAGCAAATATTTCAGCATCGCTCTTAGCACTACTCTTATATGCGTCATAATTCGAAGCATCTTTAACCATTTTTTGACAACTACTAAAATATTTTTTTCTTTTTTGTTTTAGATCATACTCGTCGCAATTCTGCTTGCTATTCGTGTTTGATTTAGCAGAATAAATGTCTTTTGAAGTAGTCGAATAGAAATCCTTAGAGGTGTCCGCATAAAAATCTTTTGACGTATTAGAATAGAAATCCTTTGATTTACTAGAATAAGAGTTTGTCGAAGCGGTCCCACAAGAACTATAGCTACTTTTTTTCAAATCTTTTATCAGCCCAAACATATTTGAACACTTATCAAAAATGAGCCGTGATGCGGATTTAGGCATCAGCTTCTGTATAAGCGCACTTTCCCCAGCTTTAATTGTAAAATCAAATGATTTGGGCTTTTTATCATAATACTCACTTACCTTTACTGTATCCACATATGTCTCTACTGTATGTACATATTGCAACTCAAGCACCAATGCACGCAAAATACTTGGTGTAAAAGGCCTATAATCTTCATCTAATACATAAGTTTTAGCTAATTTATTTGGATTAATATATATTGTATACTGATCGCCTGATATATTCGTCCAAGACCCTAAGTCTACCTTGCTCGGATGCGAGACCTTGCTACTTACATTTATTTTAACTCTTTTTATAAATTTTGATTTACCATACACAATCCGAACCATCGGTAATTTCATTAGCTTTATAAAAAGAGGATGCTCCAAAGCATTAATCGCTTTTTTCTTCTCAGCGGAAAACCCTGATATAAAAATCAGTAAGCTAAATAATATAAAACCTAATTTTTTAAAAATACCTGAAATGATTTTCTTTTCCATACGCATGACGACTCCTGTTGTTCATATTATCATTTTGATATACTTAATCGTTTGTATTTATTGTCAATTGCCTAACTTCTATCCATATGAAAGACTGTCTAATATTAATTTTAACATTGTTATTTTAGGGAAAACAATAAGTAATGCACTAGTATTTTTTTAGCAAATTCATTTCTCAGTATTATTCCGCTACTTTTGACCATGGACGGTCTTATGTCGCGAAGGCCGTGAGCGACCAGCGTTTTACAAACGCCTGCTGGCCAATGCATAGACTTAAGCTTTGTTATGAATTATTTGTAGCCCGCACGGAGCACTGCTGTCCCACAGTTTGGATTAAACAGGAATACCTGACCTTAAGATTATACATGCAAGTCTAAAAAGAACATTGAAATAACAGAGGTTCGAGTTAGGTCACATCCTACTCGCGTTGCCCATCAGTCGCTTATACCTGGCCGAGAGATGAATTTGAGACGTCTGCCATGAAACTAGAAAATTTTAAATCTGAAACAGTATGATAGTTGTTTAATTTAATTTTGAAGGTTCTGTAGCCCGGCTCTTTACGACTGCAGGGATGCAGGAGGTAGAGCTTTGCTGTAGCAGTTGCCGAGAGCCGGGGTGGACTCAAACAGTGACGCGATGGCGTTTACAGCGGCATAAATGATGATGGTTGAGCTTATAAGACGAGTTGGTTTTATGCTTGAACCCAATTTCCCCCGGCTCTGAAGAGCCGGGCTACAGCAGATATTGAGTATCGCCCTTCCTAATACTAAGTACGCGGTTAACTGTGGGACAGCAGTGCCTTCAAACGCCTCCTACCGGCTACGAAATAATTGCAATTTCTCCTACATGCTAGCAAAAAATATTATTTCGCCAATCGTCCAATTTGATAATCATGAATGGTTCGAATATGAGTAGCAAACCAATAGGGGTCAGATTCAAGTTCTTTAAGAGAAATATTAAGCGAACGCAAAGCACGATCACGCATTTCATTGTCTTTTATTTTTAAACTCAATTGCAATGTTACTCTTGCTAACATCGCGGCCGATGAATAAAGCGCTGAATCACTCACAATCACATCATTGCCGCCATAAGCTATTAACAAATTATCTGCTAGGCGCCAACCTGTTTTGGTATAGAATCGAGACCAAGCTTGATTTACTATTTTTTTAAGTAGCACATAGTCTTTGTCTTGATTATACATCGACGCATAGGTATACAGCCCCTGCGCGACATAGGCATAATCCTGTAGTGACGCATTGCCAATTTTTCCCTTGTCAGTTCGAGCACGAAATAAATCTTTGCCATCCCATAATTTAGTCAGCAAGTAATTTTTTATACCCAAGGCCGTTTTTTGGTATAATTTTGCTTTTGGGTGCTTCATTTTACCCGCCAGACTAAAAGCACGTAAGGCTAAGCCATTCCAGCCGGCTAGTAGTTTAGTGTCCTTGGGGATCACTCGCTTAGTTTGTTCTTGCAGTAAACGCTTTCTCGCTTTTCTAAGCACCTGCCTCACTTTATTGAGATCGAGTTTTAACTTTTTTGCCACCTCGATTTCAGTATAGGCAATGACGGGTAAGTGACCGTCCGTTAAAGGTGGCGGTCGATTCATGCCCCATGCCAGTTTTATTATTTTTAAGTCAGATTTGCTAAATATTTTCGTAAGTAAAGTATCGTGCCAGATGTAAAAACCACCTTCGACGTTTTTATTATCAACTGCAGATAAACTTGCGATCAATGCGCCCGATTTATGTAACATTTCTTTTAACATATAATCGAGAGTCCTAAGCGCTATGATTTTATATTTTGGGTTTTTATAATGCTTTGCCGCCTGTATATAAATATCTGCAAGCATGGCATTATCATATAACATTTTTTCAAAGTGCGGTATTTGCCATTGTGTATCAACGGTATATCGATAAAACCCACCACGTATTTGATCAAACAAGCCTTGCGATGACATTTGTTCTAAGGTCAATTTAAAAAAATCATCAAGTTCCTTATTCTTTTTGTTTTTAAGTGAGCTTAGGACAGCAAGTAATTTGGGCACATTCGGGAATTTAGTTTTTTGACCAAATCCACCTGACATGTTATTACCACGTTTTAAGGCCGCCTGCGCATAAGCACTCATTAATGTTGCACCTAATGTCGCTTTGAATTTAGCTCCAAGTGATTTTGCAGGTTCACTTAGCGCCAACGCAGCATTTTTTGCGCTTAGGCTATAAGCTGCAAAATTCTTTTTCCATTTAAGCTCAATTCGATTTATAAAACCCAGGAAATCTTTCGCTGGCAAATACACAAAACCAACTAAGGGATGACCATCCGGGGTAATAAAAACATTTAATGGCCAACCCGAATAACCACGAGTTGCTTGCACAAAGGAAATTAATTTACCGTCTAAGGCAGGACGCAATTCGCGATCTATTTTTACCGGAATAAAGTGTTTATTGAGTATTCCCGCTATTGTTTTATTTTGATAAGACTCTCGCTGCATCACATGACACCAATGACAAGAGAAATAGCCTATTGATACAAAAATAAGCTTATTTTCTTTTTTAGCTTTTTTGAAAACTTCCGGCCCCCAAGTTTGCCAGGCAGTGGCATCACTGCCGTGCATTGCTAAATAAGGCGAGGGATTATTTTTCAGTTGGTTTTTAAGTGCAAAGCCAGACAGAGGCAAGGAAATTAAAAATGAAACTAGACAAATATTCCAGACGAAATTAAATCTGGATTTCAGCCCAGTACAATTTTTATGCCTATTTATCTTTAGGTTTTGACTCCTCGGACTTGGTACGCGTCTCAGATTCATCATTATCTGCTTGCTCATTATCAGCCTTCTCCGGTTTTAAATCATTGGAGCCTAATTCAGTTGATTTTGATTCGTCTTCAGATACTGAGTCTTGCTCCGCTTCGTTTTCTGAATTCGAATTCCGCAAATCTTCCTGACGTTCAAGTTCATCCATTTCCGCATCAAAACGATCCATTTCCGCATCAAGCTGCTCGTCCGTTAAGGGTTCATAATCGCTTGATTGGTCGTCACTTTCATTCGCATTCTGATTTTCTAGATTGTCCTTATTTCTATTCTTCCAAAGATCTCCTTCTGCATGAGACACCCCAACGCCGCTAGCGTTCACTGATTTATCTGATGAAGCTGCATTGTATTGCATTCCACCGCTTGGCGGATCATCATCCGGCCCGTCATCTGGACCGTCATAAATAGAGTTATCCTCATCATCTTCTTTAGGTTTATAGTAATAAATTCTCGATAAGATTATCCCTAATTCAAATAATAACCACATTGGAATTGCCAACAGAGTTTGAGAAATCATATCGGGTGGCGTTAATAACATGCCAATGACGAAGGAACCGACTATCACATAGGGTCGTTTCTGAATTAGTTTATCTGGCGTAGAAATGCCACCCCAGACTAATACGATCGTAACGACTGGAACCTGAAAGGCAATGCCAAAGGCAAAAAATATACTCAACGTAAAACTTAAATATTTCAAAATATCGTACTGATTTTCAGTATTTGGCGGAATAAATGTTTCTGCAAAACCAAAAAAGATAGGCAAAATCACATAACGCGCAAACAGAATACCCAAATAAAACAGCAATGTGCCGCCGATTATAATCGGAGTAATGAGTCTACGTTCATGCTGATAAAGACCGGGTGCAATAAATTTCCAAAGTTGGAAAAAAATAAACGGCAAGGTAATAAAAAACGCCGTCGACATAGAAATCTTAATTGCGGTAAATATGCCTCCAGCCGGACTCAAGTTAATCCACTTAATTAGCTCAATTATTTCGCCGTCTTTTTTAACGGTCGTCTTAATCATGCCAGACAAATAAGTATAAACTTCCTGCCAGAAGAAAAAAGCGGTTATAAAACAAACTAAAAATAATATTGTTATGCGAATTAAGCGATCTCTTAACTCAAACAAATGACTGACAAAAGTTGGCTCTTCTTTTACGGAAGTGTCTTGATCAATAGTTTCGGTTTTATTGGAATTTGACATTACTTGCTTGGATTGGTGTGTTGCTTATTTGATTCGCTGACAGACGCTTCACTTTTATCTTCCGCTCTATCCGCAGGTGATTCTGGACTGGATTCTGAATTTTGATTAGTCACATTAGTTACAGGCTGGTTTGCTTCATTTTTATCTTGAGCTATTGCATCAACGCTATTTTCGCTTGAATCTACATTCGATTCATTATTTAAATTCGCGTCCTTATTTAAATCCACACCCTCCGTAATCGCATTCAGCATATATTCCTGCTTTGCGTCATGCATAGTTTCTTTGGTTTCTTCTATGATCTCGTGTACGCCGCTAGCATCGATTTGATCTTGAACTACTTTTTTAAGCTCATCCGCTGCGACTTCTTTTTCAATGTCTGCTTTTACGCCTGATACAAATCGACGCAATTTACCAAACCAAAGCCCCGCTTTTCGAGCTAAATCAGGCAAGCGCTCAGGGCCGACTACGACCAAAGCAATGATCGCAATTAAAATTATTTCCTGTAATCCCCAGCCGGATTCAAACATGGCGTCGCTATTTGATTAAGTATGAAATAAATTAGCGACTAAATTTTGTCGCTTTCTTTCTTCGTGACTTCAGCATCGATAACACTGTCATTTTTTGCAACATTTTCAGTTTCATCGTTTAGCTGTTTATCGTCTTTACCTTTTTTGGTCGCATCTTTAAAACCCTTAATCGCGCCACCTAAGTCTTTACCAATGTTTCTTAATTTTTTGGTCCCAAATAAGACAATGACAATTGCGAGAACAATTAATAACTGCCAAATACTTATACCACCCATTTTTCCACTCCAACCGTTTAATATTTAAGGGTAAATTCGTCACAAGAACGAAATACATGCCACTATTGTATCACGTTGTACGGCTCGCTTTCTCATCAATTCCAGACACACCAAAGCGACGATCCAGCTCTGCCAATACCTGTTCGGGCTTAAGGTTTTCCGAACTCAGTAATACCAGAGTGTGAAACCACAAATCAGCCATTTCATAGATTATTTGCTCTTGATTGCCGTCTTTCGTCGCCATAATGAGCTCTGTAGCTTCTTCACCAATTTTTTTAAGTATTGCATCCGGTGCTTTGCTGCATAATTTGGCAACATAAGATGAGTCAGGACTCGCGTTCTTACGCTGCTCTAAGACTTGATGTAATTTGCTTAAAATATCACTCATTTTTAACCTTCTATAGCAATTTAATAGACAATTTCTAGCTTATGAGCTCAGGTGCGCCCTTTAGGTTAACTCACTTCGATTCTAGTAAAAAAACGACTAAAAGGGCGTCCACCTGGAGCGCATTAGCTCAATGCTCGCCAGAACATTTTCTTAAAAATTCTTATCATATAGTCCCAGTTAAACACTAAGTAAAAATGACTATTTCCCTAACTTATATATTTCTTTAGGGTCTTTTAGAACCGCTTCAACCTCTACCCATTTGTCGCCCTGCAATTGCTTAAAAAAACAATTATGCCGACCCGTGTGGCAGGCGATGCCGCCTTTTTGCTCCACAATAATAAGTACGACATCATTATCACAATCGATACGAATATCTTTTATATTTTGCTGATGACCTGATTCTTCGCCCTTATGCCACAGCTTCTGCCTTGAGCGAGACCAATAAACTGCACTGTCCTTTTCAACCGTCAGCGCTAATGATTCACGGTTCATCCAAGCTAACATTAACACCTTGCCAGTTGTTTCTTCTTGGGCAATGACAGGCACCAAACCATCATCGGTCCACTTAATTTCGTCTAACCAAGCTGCGCTCATTGCTCGCCTCACTACAAATATCAAGACCTGGCACTTTAGCGATTTTTTAATCAATAATCAATTACTTATCATGCCAGCAGCTACGTTTCTTCACGGCAGAAACATCAAATACATATCGAATAGCTCATTCGTACCATGGATCAAGACTCGTTAAATCAATTAGACTTTAATCTAAATTAAAACCTCGATATCAAACTTCTAATTAAACTTTTGCTAATGAGTTGAAATATAATTAATCGTGAAAATTTTATTTTGAAATATTTAGTCATACCCCTTATTATCAGCTGCACTTTTATCATAATTTTCTATATTTATTACTAAAAATAATTCTCTAGTCTTAGTCGCCAACGAATTGAGTAATGCTTTAGATTTCTTACTTACGACGCTAATGTGGTTAAAGCCCTTATTAGTAACATTAGTTGGTTTCTATTTAGGATGGCGTTGTGCTGACAAGTACTACCTCAATTCTTTAAAAATTCTAAACAACACATATTTTCTTGTCTGTTTAACTATTACTGGTGTATTTGAATTTAAACTGATCGATCTCATAAAAGAATTTCAAGATACTCGATTCTCATTTTTGGTCTGGATATTGCTATCCAGCAGTTTTGGTATTTACATTCGCTCTTGCGATCTAAAGTATTTTGCGATTAAGAACTTTATAGAACGTACAAGAAGAAAAGATGAAATAGGGAAAATAAAGATTTATAGATAGACAAAAAACTTTAGAAAAAACTATCTTGCGACAAGAAAATGAGATTTTAAATTTACGCAAACAGAGTTAGCGCTTAAAATTAAACACACTATTAAAATTTTCTAATAAAAATCGAATTCGACTACTTGGAATTAGCAAATAAACAGTTCCAATGAAATGAAATATTTTAATGAATAAGTGCTTAGAGATAGTTAACGCTAGGCTGCTTAGATTTCGCGCATTTTAAATATAATATTTAGTTGCTCAACTTGCATTGCAAGATTTAATTTAATTCTTACTTTGGAATAAATAAGTAATAATCCATTTTTCATAAGTGTTAGCCTGTGATTTACAAACACTACAAATACAGTCTTAAAATGATAAATATCAAATTAAATGTAGCAAGAGTCACTCGTCAGTAGTAATATAATTGCTGGCTTCAGACTCATTAGACGGGGGCGGAAGCGTTTTTTTGCACAGGATGTGACTCATAACAAATCGGGGATTTAATAATGAAAAAATTACTTTTCATACCTTTACTCTTTACACTTTTTATTAATTTTAGTACTGCTGCAGTAGTTACAGTTGATACAAAAAATTCTTCTAACAATGCTGCGGGTGAATTTTTTGGTCCAGTAGGAGGCCACACAGCTTCACCTTTCTATCGTTTTGATGACATGGGCGGTGGCCCAGGTTCTGGCGATTGGGAATATATTCATAATGCAATCGTTGGCGGCACTATCACTTCAGCATCGCTTGATATCACTTCCTATGATGTAGATTTTGCTGCAGGCGAAGTCGATACTGTTAGCGTTTGGGATTACTCAGCTGTCGCGTGGGTTGAAATTGGTGACTTAGCGGGAACTAATAATGGCTTCAATACTGATTCATTTGACGTTCTTGGTTTTGCTGATGATATTGCGATGGGCTTAAGAGTGGCCATTAATATCGATGCAGCCGGTGGTGGTTGGGCTGTTTCACTTACCCAGTCAGATCTAAATGTGACTGCCGTTCCAGAACCGTCAACTTGGTTATTAATGGGATTAGGTTTAGCTGGTCTTGTTGCTCTACGCAAGAAAAAAGCAGTTTAATTATTTATTAAACTAGCTCTTTCTTTCACAAAAAGACTGCTTAATCGCAGTCTTTTTTATGTTTTGAAAATCATATGCTAGCATTTAAAGTCTAACTTCGACTCCCTTATCAGCCATGTGTTGCTTAGCCTGACCAATAGTGTATTCACCAAAATGAAAAATACTGGCCGCCAATACTGCATCAGCCTTACCTTTAATAACACCATCAACTAAATGATCTAAATTACCAACACCACCTGAAGCGATCACTGGAATATTTATCGCATCACTGACCCGACTCGTAAGCTCTAAATCAAACCCAATTTTGGTGCCATCACGATCCATACTTGTTAGTAGTATTTCACCTGCGCCATAGGCTGCCATTTTTTCGGCCCACTCTATTGCATCTAGCCCCGTCGTTTTTCGTCCGCCATGAGTGAATATTTCCCAGCGTTTAGGTTGCCCTTCAGTACTAACACATTTCGCGTCAATCGCCACAACAATGCATTGCGAACCAACTTTTTTCGATGCTTGCTTAACAAGGTCAGGGTTAAAAACCGCTGCGGTGTTAATGCCGACCTTATCAGCTCCGGCATTAAGCATGCGCCGAATATCTTCAACTTGGCGAATACCTCCGCCCACCGTTAATGGAATAAAAACTTCGCTTGCGACCTGTTCAACCACGTGCACCATGGTTTCACGATTATCAGAACTTGCGGTGATATCCAGAAAGGTAATTTCGTCCGCGCCCTCTTGATCATATCGTCGTGCGATTTCAACTGGATCACCAGCATCACGTATTTCTACGAATTTTACACCCTTGACTACGCGGCCATTATCGACATCAAGACAAGGAATTATTCGTTTTGCTAAACTCATAAGAAAATCACTGGGTTTCGGCCATTTCGTCTGCAAGCATTTGCGCTTCTTTTAGATCAAGTGTGCCTTCGTAAATCGCACGACCAGTAATCGCGCCCATAATGCCTTCCTCAGCTACTTCGCAAAGCAATCGTATATCTTCTATGTTGGTCACGCCACCCGAGGCTATCACCGGGATTTGGATTGATTGAGCAAGTTTGACGGTTGCCTCAATATTAACACCATTCATCATACCGTCACGACCAATATCGGTATAAATAATTGCTTCAACACCATCACGTTCAAAATGTTTCGCCATATCGATCACACCATGTTTTGATAACTTTGACCAGCCATCGATCGCAACCTTACCGTCTTTCGCATCAAGGCCAATAATTATATGACCTGGGAACTCCATGCAAATATCATTAACAAAATGTGGCGCACTGACAGCTTTGGTGCCAATAATCGTATATTGCACGCCTGCATCTAAGTAAGCTTGGATGGTATCTTCATCTCGTATACCGCCGCCCACTTGAATAGGCAAGTCTGGATAAGCTTCTGAAATTTTATGAATTATTTCAGCATTAACAGGTCGACCTTCAAAGGCTCCATTTAAGTCTACAATATGCAATCGTCGAGCACCTTCTTCGACCCACCTTCCCGCAACCGCAACCGGATCATCTGAGAAAATTGTCTCATCATCCATTCTACCCTGACGCAGGCGAACACACTTGCCGTCTTTAAGATCAATCGCTGGTATGAGCAACATTGATTGTTTCCTCTAACAGTAAAATTAAGCTAGGTTATGTCCATCCCTGTCACTATACCCCAACGTTGCATAAAATATCGGATCAGAAGCGTTTCACTCTATTTTTATCGGCATTCTAGGTTCATACTCGTATTATCTAGAACTCACGTAGAATGAACTATGCTCGCACTAGAAAATACTGCGTGAGAGCCTATAATACTCGATCAAAATAGCCCTGAATCCAACATTTTATGCAACGTGGGGGTATACTAAACATCCCAATTTACAAAATTCTTTAACAACTGCAAACCCGTCTGTTGACTTTTTTCTGGATGAAACTGCACCGCAAACAAATTATCAAAGCCTGCAGCCGCACAAAACTCGCCACCGTAGTCGCATGAGCCTGTCACTACATTTGCGTCCTGTGGAGACACATAGTAACTGTGCACGAAATAAAAACGAGTTAAATCTGGAATGTTTTCCCAAAGCGCATGTGCCTGCGTTTGTTTGACTTGATTCCAACCCATATGTGGAATTTTTAAATGACTTGGGATTCTATTTTTTTTAAACAACGGCCCAAAATGAAGCGTATCACCCTTAATAATATCTAAACCCTGAGTGCCGCCATCTTCCTCGCTATGACTAATTAAAGCCTGCAAGCCTAGGCAAATTCCCAGGAAGGGTTTTTGCCGCACTAAATCTTTAAGCAAGCTTACTAGGTTTCGGGATTCGAGTTCTTGCATAGCAGAACCAATCGCGCCTTGTCCGGGAAACACTATGCGATCTGCGCTACGAATTAATTTTTCATCATTAGTCACTATGATTTTGTGACTAGCGGCAACAAACTCCAGCGCTTTCGCAACTGAACGTAAGTTTCCCATACCATAATCAATGACCGCTATC
Organism: Gammaproteobacteria bacterium; assembly: GCA_003233075.1. Lineage (GTDB taxonomy): Bacteria > Pseudomonadota > Gammaproteobacteria > SZUA-21 > SZUA-21 > SZUA-41. Next base: position 6,816 of record QIKQ01000123.1, on the reverse strand, counting down.
GTACTCATGATTTACGTTATCTTTATAGACTGCCCTTAGTGGAAGGAAGTTTGCCAGCCATTCGCTCATCGAATTCGACTGCCATACGCACCGCTCTACCAAACGCTTTAAAGATGGTTTCCGCAATGTGGTGGGCATTGTCGCCTCGAATATTATCGATGTGTAAGGTCGCCTTGGCATGATTTATAAAACCTTGAAAAAACTCATGCATCAAATCAACATCAAATTCACCAATTCGATCACGACTAAAATTAACTTCGTACTCCATTCCAGGACGACCGGAAAAATCGATAACGACACGCGATAATGCCTCATCCAATGGCACATAAGCATGGCCATAACGGCGAATTCCTTTTTTATCGCCTAATGCAACTCGAAACGCTTCACCAAGACAAATGCCAATATCTTCGACAGTGTGATGTGCATCAATGTCCAAATCGCCTTTGGCGATGACAGAAATATCGATTAAACCATGACGCGCAATTTGATCCAGCATATGCTCTAAAAATGGCACACCTGTATCTAACTCTATCTTACCTTCGCCATCCAAATTAATTTTTACACTAATTTGGGTTTCTTTAGTTTCTCGCTTAAATTCTGCGCTGCGTGATTTCATTGTGTCTCATTCACTTGTCTTTAGTGCACCTCTAAAAATTAGAATATTTGTGCGCTGGCAAGGCGGAGAATTTTTTAAAAGCGCAGTTTATCACTGCGCGACCCCGCATTTTAAAAAGTTCAACAACGCCACCAGCGTGCAAATAGACACAATAAGAGGTGCCCTTTATAAATACCTAAAAGAGGCCATAGCATACCTGGATATTCGTGTTGAGAATACTCAGAATTCGTCACCCAGTCCAAAAATATGTTTATTTGACTCTCTATCGTTCGATCTTTAAATCTGCCCTATTTTGACTAATGCCCATTCTGCGTATGCTACCACACAGCTATGTCATTGATCAGCGGAATATTTCCTATTTCGGCACAATCTCTGCTTGGTATTAACTCACTCTCATCTTCGTACAAATATTAGACGAATTCCATCGGAAAAGCGTATTTGCTTGAATTCGGGCTATGCTTTAAGACAAGGGCGCAAAATGACCGCGGAAAAACTAATGAATGCTGATTTAAATTTTGTTTCGACTTCGCGAGAAGAGATACGAGAAAATTGGCTTTGTGATGAGACAAAATACCTAGAACAAATTATTCCCCTTGCTACTCTGTCCCCCGAACAAACCAGTCAGGTCTCACGTCTAGCGCAAAAGCTTGTTATGTTAAGCCGAGAATACGCGGCAGAAGAAAAAGGACTTGATGCCTTTTTAAAAGAATACGACCTTTCTTCTCAGGAAGGCGTTATATTAATGTGTCTTGCAGAGGCCTTATTACGTATCCCCGATTCAGCAACCGCCGATCAACTAATTCAAGATAAATTATCCTCTGCAGATTGGTCTACACATTTAGGCAACAGTCATTCTGTTTTTGTCAATGCGTCTACCTGGGGTCTCATGCTAACGGGTCGTCTAGTTTCTCTTAATCAAGACTCATTCGATATCAAGTCTTTATTTAGTCGGCTAATCAATCGCAGTGGCGAACCCTTTATTCGCGTAGTCCTTAAAGAAGCAATGCACATTATCGCCAAACAATTTGTACTTGGGCGCACTATCGACGAAGCCCTGCAAGTCACTAAAGAAAAATCAAAGAAAAAACCAAAGAACGACTTTCTTTATTCTTTTGACATGCTTGGTGAATCGGCAATTACCCAAGCGGACGCAGACAATTATTTTGAAACCTATCAGCAGGCAATCGCTAGCATAACAAAGTTCGATCCGACAGATATCGCATCCTATGCGGTACCAATTGATCGGCCCGGGATATCCATTAAATTATCCGCTCTTCACCCTCGACTGGAAATTAGCCAACGTGAGCGAGTTCTAAAAGAATTAGTACCACGCATCGAAACATTATGCGAACAAGCTATGGCAGCTAACATTGGTATTACGATTGACGCTGAGGAATCTGATCGATTCGAACTGGTACTCGATGTTTTTGAAGCAATATTTAAGAATGTAAAATTTAGAGACTGGTCCGGTATCGGCATCGCCGTGCAAGCATACCAAAAACGAGCACTTCCCTTCATACACTGGCTGATCAATTTAGCCAAAGAATATGAAAAAGTAATTATGTTGCGCCTAGTTAAAGGAGCTTACTGGGATACCGAAATCAAACGAGCACAAGAGCTTGGCTTAGCATCTTATCCTGTCTATACGCGGAAGGCTTCAACGGATATTTCCTATCTGGCGTGCACAGAGCTAATCCGTAACAATCTACAATACCTCTATCCACAATTTGCTACTCACAATGCTTACTCCATTGCAGCTGTCATTGAAATGATGCGTGGCCATGGCTTATTCGAATTCCAAGCCTTGCACGGCATGGGAAAACCTATCTATGCCGCACTGAGACATGAAAATAAAAATGACTATCCGGTTCGAATATATGCTCCCGTTGGTCGTCATCACGACTTGTTACCTTACTTAGTAAGACGCCTATTGGAAAATGGAGCTAATACCTCCTTTTTAAATCGTTTTGCTGAGGAGAATATTGATATTGAAAAAATCATTACGCCGCCAGTCGAACTCATTGTAAAATATGCCGAGATAAGTCACAGCAAAATTCCACTGCCTAAAGATATGTATTTGCCTGACAGGATAAATTCCCTAGGTACAAACCTAAGCAACCCAGATATTATTCTCGCCTTAGAGCAAGTCATTGCTGAATCCTATAAAAATAATTACAAAGCCAGTTGTCTCGTTAATGGCAAGACGCGAGGATCTGGCAGTTATGAAATTATAAATCCTGCCAATCATGAGGATCATGTTGGAACTTGCTCGGAGGCCGAATCTGATTTAGTTGAAGAAGCAATCGACCAAGCCAAACTAGGTTTTGAATTGTGGCATACTATTCCGGCTGGAGAACGTGCAAATATACTAGATAAAGCGAGTTCACTACTCGAAAAACGTTATGCGGAATTTATACCTTTGTTAGTACGAGAAGCCGGCCGTTGCATTGCCGATGCACTCTCAGAAATTCGTGAAGCCGTTGACTATTGTCGCTATTACGCTGAACTGACACGCAAGCAATTTTCTATTAATAAGTCTATGCCAGGCCCCACCGGTGAATTTAACGAATTGAGCTTACATGGCCGCGGCGTATTCGCCTGCATTAGCCCTTGGAATTTCCCCTTAGCAATTTTTGCTGGCCAAATTACTGCTGCTTTGGCCGCTGGAAACGCGGTCATTGCCAAACCCGCTCGACAAACACCACTCATAGCCCATTTTTTTGTTGAACTTCTATTCGATGCAGGCGTTCCCAAACAAGCACTGCACTTATTATTAGGCAGCGGCTCCACAATCGGCAATGCCTTGATTAGTCACAAGAGTATTGATGGCGTAGCCTTTACGGGGTCTACTGATACCGCAATCTCAATTCAGCAGCAGCTCATTAAAAATAACGGTGCACTCAAACCATTAATAGCCGAAACTGGTGGTCAAAATGCAATGATCATTGACAGCTCGGCACTACCTGAGCAGGTCGTTAAAGATATTATTCAATCAGGATTTAATAGTGCGGGTCAAAGATGTTCAGCGCTACGAATACTTTTTATCCAAGACAGCATTCTTGATAATATTATTACATTACTTTCAGGTGCCATGTCAGAATTATGCATAGGCAATCCGGATAATTTTAAAACAGATGTTGGTCCAATAATCTCACAGCCTGCTCTTTCACAAATCTTAACGCATGTTGAGTATTTACAATCGTTTGCTAAATTAATTAAGGACATCGATCTTCCTGAAAACTTACCGCTAGGAACCTACTGCACTCCAAAGGTATATCAAATAGAATCTCTTGAGCAATTAGACAAAGAAGTCTTTGGACCCATTATTCACTTAATCCCATTCGCCACAAATAAAATCGATGATGTTATTGAATCAATAAATCAGTCTGGATATGGTTTAACCTTAGGCATACACAGTCGAATCGATAATACAGTGAAAAATATATTGTCTAAAGCTAAAGTAGGTAATATTTATGTGAACAGGAATATGATTGGCGCCGTCGTTGGCGTACAACCTTTTGGCGGCGAAGGCTTATCTGGCACCGGACCAAAGGCCGGTGGGCCCTACTACCTACAACGGTTTGCAACTGAGCGTACCTTAACAATTAACACTGCTGCAATTGGTGGCAACACTAATTTACTTAGCCTGGACGACGAGTGACAGAACGAACCCACCGCGCGACCTGAACTTACGAAATAAGCTTAGAAGCACCTGATGAAACACCAAAGGTGGTTCTGAGGTGTGGCGGTCGCTTTCGGCAACTTCTACGGCAAAGCTCTATCTTTTAATGTCTTGCGTCTTTGCGAAGTTGCATTAACAACTGAAGCAATCCGCCAAAGCGTCCTGAGCAACCACAGGTTGCGAAGTGATCTCGTAAATTCAATCTCTGATTACAAGAACAGGTGTCTTATAAGACTTGGCCCTAATCGGAAGATCCAAAAATCAGCTTATAGCAACATACGAGTAAAAACTCTACTCTGTAGCTGACACTCTAATGGCAGCCATGCAATTGGATTAACATCACCAAACCGGTGACCCGGCAGCAAGTTAAATTACCTCACTGGCCTTATTTTTCTTTCATTAAATGACGTTTTTTCCAGGTCATTGAACGCCAAGCAGCAAAGCCGCTGACAATGACGACGACTAGGCCAATCATGTGCATCGGATCACTGTAGTATGTATGGCCGTGTGCTGCGTGATCCTGTACGTACGCAGTCACCAAATAGCCGGTTGAGGCAAACAATAAAATAAACGATAGAAAAGAGCTTAATCGATTAGCAATATTGCCTTTAATTCCTCTTGGGCTAATAAAAATATCTTCCTTGCAAAAACGGCATTTGATTGCCTCATCCAGCACTTCCTCTGCGCAATACGGACATTTTTTCATAATGATATCCCCATAAATCTTAAGTACTTTGATCTTGAATTGCTTCCAATATAGAAGCTATTATTTTGAATGTCTGAAATTATACCATTTACATCGAAATTCAATAGTTTTTTTGAACAAGAATTATGAATAGAATAGTATTTAGCCAATAATTATCGAATTATCGCTGACAAAAGGAGGCAGTAGATGTTGAATTCAAAGTGAGAATAAGGCTAAACATGAATTTTCAAAGAGAAAGAGGTGCTGAATCGAGTAAAATCTCACAGCGCAGCACCTTCTTAACTAGATTTTAATATTTTTGACTTAAATTATTTAGCTCATTTTTCAGTGATGCTGGTCATAAGTTCCTCATACATAGGAGCCAATATTTCAGCTGCTTTAACCATATTGGGATTAGGATACAGCGCGTTCATGTAAGTGGGATTTAACAATGAAATTTCCGTTTTTCCTTTTTTATTTTTATAAACTCCCATATTGCCACAAGGCAACATCGCGCTGACTTTAAGTCCAGCCTTCCATGCTATTTTACCAGCCGCTTTTACACAAAATTTTACCAAGATTACCTCGCCTTTTTTTACTTTGTAGTCACCAAGATAGACCCACTTTCTTGTTTTAGCAAATGTCTTCGTTGCGATAACAACCTCAGCAATCGACTTAGTTGTAGTTTTTAATAAAAAGAAATTTTTTTTCGGTTCACTTGGCCAAGCGACACTGTTTATAGATATTATTGCACTAAAAAAAAGAATGCTACTTAGTTTTATTCTTACACTTTGTTTCATTTGTTGCCCTTTATGTTAACGTAAAAATGATCGAGGATGAAAATTTCTTTGCGTAGTTAATATGATATTTTAAAAAGTATCACTGCTATCCCGCTAACCATTGAGGCATTCTTTCCTGAACTTTTCACCACGGATGGTGTTATGTCGCGAAAGCCGAGAGCGACCGCAAGCTCCTGCAGGCTACTTTATAGTGTGCTTTGTAGCCCGTCAGGAGGCGATAAACTATCGCCGAGTGCGGGGAAAAGTAAGCGAATACTCGATAGGCTAAAGTTTAGAGTTCATGTCTTAATACGTGTTGGTATATGCCATCAAGACAGTTTTTGCTCGTACTGTTCGAAAACTACTAGTATGTCTGTTTGATCACTCTATTTATTACAGCGCAATCATTATTTCAATGCTTATATTCCTTATCTTAACGGGACAGCAATGAAAAAGTATATAGTTTATTTAGAGTGAGCGACATATTCATTATTTAAAAATGAGAATGCATTCACATTTGATAGGATAATTACTTTTAATATCTTTTTCAATTTACGCAGCCAAATGTCAGTAAGGGAATAAAATTCAAAAATATAGATTTTTTATTGTGAATGACTCTTTCTTTGAAGTGAGTTAAAGAAAGACCGAATTCGATTTGCATTGGTGCCACCATCTCCACCGCCGCCAAAACGAGAAGTTGATCGCATGTCTATTTGGCTGCGATTTTCATCAATAGCTGTAATATGAATTATTACATCATCGCTAAATCCGAACCAAAAGGTTTTTTCTGTTGCTTCTATGTGTTTTTCTTGTCTGTTGGGTTCCCATAGCTTCCAACCCTTATCACGTATCACTTCGATTGCGAGATCATAGGCTCTATCAGCTGATACTGCTAATTTTAAGGGCGCTATGTCAGGGTAAGCTTCTTTTTGTAATGATGCAGACCATGAGTTTTTATAGGATCGGGAATTAGGCGCATTCCAGTATTCTGGAGGGTTTTCTATATTAGTTGAAATATCCTGAATTGGTGGGAAATTCTGTTTCGCATCTTTCC
>QIKQ01000194.1 GCA_003233075.1 Gammaproteobacteria bacterium | reverse complement strand
CTGAGTTGCTAAATATTATAGGAATGCCCAAAATTATCCAATGTAAAGACAAGAGGCGTTTCAAAGGAATTAGTCGTTGCGAGGTGTGATCAGTGATCACACCTCGCAACGACCAGTTCCTTTGAGATTCTTCTTATAATTTTTCACATTCATCTATTTTTTGTCGAATGAACAATTAGTACTAGTTTCATGTCTCAAATGACCAATCAATCGATTTAGTCATTAGAATTAGCGTTAAATGAAAAATTACAACAAACTGTGGGACAGCAGTGAGGCATGCTTTGTCTCTATAGATGTTCATCACAGTCTTGAAATTAATTATTATTTTATTTTGTAGTGGCTAGGATACCCATCACGCGCGACACCACTCTTAACAGCGGCTTTAGCAATAGCCGCAGGTATAACATCAATAAGTCTTGGGTCGACTGGTTTTGGGATAATATATTCCTTGCCAAATTCCATGTGTTTTTTGTTATAGGCTTTAAGTACTACGCTGGGGACATCTTCATGGGCTAAGTCTTTTAGAGCGTGCACAGCTGCAATTTCCATTTCAGTGTTAATGCAACTTGCATGAACATCTAGAGCGCCCCGAAATATAAAGGGGAAGCCTAAGACATTATTGACCTGATTAGGATAGTCACTTCGTCCCGTTGCCATGATTAGATCATCGCGCGCAGCTATGGCGAGCTCAGGTTTAATTTCTGGATCAGGATTAGATAGGGCAAATACAATTGGCTTTGCGGCCATAGATTTGACCATATCTGCAGTGACAATATCGGGGCCTGAGACACCGATGAAAACATCGGCATCTAACATGGCATCGGCTAGTGTTCGCTTATCAGTTTCAACAGCAAATTCTTGCTTATATTTATTTAGGTCAGTACGGCCGGTATGGATCACACCTTTGCGATCAATCATATACAAATTGCTAGCTTTAACCCCTAAGGCTATTAGTAGGCGCATTGAGGCGATGCCAGCAGCGCCAGCACCAACGCAGACTATCTTAGTTTGATCAATTTTTTTATTGGCAATTTCTAAAGCATTCAACATGCCGGCGCAAATAATAATCGCAGTACCGTGCTGATCGTCGTGGAAGACTGGAATGTTTAAGCGTTTAATTAATTGTTGTTCGATGTAAAAACATTCAGGTGCTTTAATGTCTTCTAAATTAATACCGCCAAATGTGGGTGAGATTCGTACCACGGTATCAATGAATTTATCTGAATCGAGTTCATCCACTTCGATATCAAACACATCAATATTTGCAAATTGTTTGAATAAAACGCCTTTGCCTTCCATGACTGGTTTGCCAGCAAGGGCACCGACGTTGCCAAGACCCAATACCGCTGTGCCATTGGTAATAACTGCAACTAAATTGCCCTTTGCTGTATAGCGATAGGCTAGGTGTTCATCTCGTGCGATTTCTTTAACAGGCTCGGCCACACCAGGGGTGTAAGCGAGTGACAAGTCATGCTGGGTTTCACAGCTTTTAGTAATTTGAATTGCGATTTTTCCCGGAATTGGTTTTTCATGGTATTCGAGCGAAGCCTTTTTTAGATCATCTGCCATATTTATTCCTTATTGAGCCTACCTTATATATAAGCTATTTGATTGAAAAAACAAGGTATTCGTTCGGTAATTTGTAGATGGTCTGGAGATCTATCAATCTTAATTTATATTTTAAGGCAATATCATATCGGGGTGCTTCAATAGAACAATGAAGGCGCCATACTTGCGGTGAGGCCGCTGACGTTTAATCAGATATCCCATCACCTTAATTTGCTTATTTTTAAGATTAAGTATTTGTTTGCGTGAAAAGAGTGAAATATCATTTCGACTCACTTTAGCGGCTAATTTATAGCCACGAAAATTTATCCATATTGAGCGAGGACTGTATTTTACACTGGCGACTTTACCTGTAATTAGGCGAAACCCGGTTCGAATACTGGCAGATAATTTGTCCGCCTCAATCGCTTGGTAGTATTGATTAGACCATAAGCCACGTTTAGCTTTACGAGCTGATTTTTGTACCTGTAGGTAACACGCTTGATATTTTAAATTGGGGCTGAAGGCGAGATTCATTGCCCAGCCTTGCCTTAGCAACTCGGCCTGTACATTGGTTTTATTGTTGACAAACAGGTGTGCTAAACGGCGACCATATTTATCTTTGGCTTGCTGACCGTTTATAATTTGGACTTTGAACTGGTGTTTTTTTAGTAATTGAACTAGAAAATTTCTGGCGTCATTTGCGTGGGGTTCGGCGGGTTTGGTTTGTCCGCGGAATCGACGTGACTTTTCTGGTGTATTAATGCCGATTAAACGAACGCGAGATTTATCGGCTAGTTCGACAGTATCACCGTCGATAATTTTATTGACCGTAGCGTTTTCAAAATTTGAACTTATATCGCAAGGTTTCGCCAATAAACTGCTGTAGGATGCTAGAATTAGAGTGGTAGTAATACAAATCTGAAACATTATTCGCATTTGATTATCTCTTTAAAGCACAATAAAAAATGGGGTACTTTTAGTACCCCATTCATTAATATCTTAAGGACCCTCTGATTAATCCCTAAAGCAGGTCTTACTGTGTTAAATCATCAAAATACTCGTTTACTAGCGTGTAAACTCGGCAACTGCTCCTGCGTTGCTCTACCTCCTGCATCCCTGCAGTCGTCCGTTTTTTCGAATTAATTTGCCTTGTAATGCTCTGCTTGATGAAATAATCAGAAGATCCTTAAATAAATTGTTTGTTGTGGCAATTAAGATTTTTTACCAAATCTCTTACGGAATTTATCAACTCGGCCACCTGCATCAATAATTTTTTGTTTGCCAGTATAAAAAGGATGGCATTTTGAGCAGACTTCGATGCCTAGCTCAGAGTCACTCAAAGTCGAACGGGTATTGAAACTATTTCCACAACTGCAAGTTACCTTAACTTCGCTGTATTCAGGATGTATTTCAGCTTTCATGGTATTCAAATGCCTCTAATAAATTCATTTCACATCGGTGTTATATTTCGATCTAAGCTAGCAGCTTGTGCGCCTAGATTAGAGAATAAAACCCATCTCGCAGCTGTGCTGCAAGAAGGGTGCTAATGTTACGGAAATAGTGCCACTTGGGCAAGGCCTGATTGATCTAAGTTGGAATTATATATGCTCGTAAGTTGTGTTATCTGACTTAGGCTTAGAGAATTCACCCGGAAAACTGAGGATATCAGCATTTATTGGGTTTGGTCTGCTGATTGGAGTATCAAATCGGCAAGTTTTTGTTAAATTTTGTAATGCCTCGAGCAGTCCGTTTTCACCTTTAACTGAATCCCACATCATCCGTGAAATCTCTATACATGCTGCCATAGGTGTTTTTGCAAGGCGGCGAACACTATCAACGCGCCATTGAATACAACGCATCCGCTGCTGCCTGTCCTCTGGCAACTCGGTGATAAATTCGTTAATGAGTTTTTCACGATGTTGCTCAAATGCTTCGGGGTCTTTACTGGCTAGCTTGGCCCATTTTTCAAAATCAAAGCTATCATTTTTTTTTATCATAATTACTACTTTATGGTTACTTATTTTGTGGTAACTCGTTGTTTTTATTTGTTATGTTTGTACCCTAACATAATTCACAAACAAAGTCGTTATTTTGCTCACAAGTGAGTTTAGGGTGCTAATTATTTAATTAGATTTGTATTTAATTCAAGGAATTAGCTAAATATGCAGCATTATAATGGTTATTAAAGTCAATATCCCGACTGAATTTTTCTGTGGATAACAATGTGGACAAAATTAATTAGAAATTAGGTAATATTTAACCGCACTAAAAGTGTCAATTATCTGGCTTAAGTATTTCTAATATTTTCTAAAAATATCAAAAGCTTAGAGTATTCATTAAAAAAAATAGTGTTATTCTAGATTTCCTGCACAGAGAATATTTAATTTATAAAATTGTGAATAAACTCAAAGCTCGTCAATAAATTGACCTACTAAAAGTATATAATATAAATATCTAGGCATTAAATATAATAATTACATTTAACAGGATTTCAAATTATTTAAGAGCTAAGCAATGCAGCTGTGAAAAATCTGAGTAATGATCAAATAAACAGCACGTCTACCTTTACCATTGTTACCGTGTAAAATCTCTTGGAGATAAGCGGGCTAGGAATCGCGGTTAAGCGGGCTAGCTGAACATAAATCAGTAATTAGGAAAAACTATGACAAGCACGTTTAATACTTCCCCGTGGAGACCCAAACTATTCATTCTCTTAGTAGTTGCCGCCGTTTTGCTTTTTTTGAGCTGGGAATTTAAATGGCCTGATTGGAGAAGCCTGGATGAATTCGCTTTTTTCAATTTAAATGGTTTATTAGAAAATAGTCCTTCACATCAAAAATTTTGGGCAATAGCAAATCACCGTGCGTTTGACCTAGCTTCTGCGATACTAGTTGGTTTACTTTATTTGCAATGGTCATTCAGTGATAGTCGAAAATATACTGCACAAAGGTTGGGTTTATTTTTCTTTTTACTCATTTTTTCGTTAATAGTATTAGAGATCTCAAAGTTCGTACTGGATTCTTATCAGCGTATTAGCCCCTCATTAGAGTTGAAACCAGCGCATCGCTTATCGTTGCTAATACCAGACATTAAAGCAAAAGACTCGTCGGGTAATAGTTTTCCTGGTGATCATGGTATGGTCTTGTCACTTTGGACTGGATATTTTTTTATCTATGCAGGAAAAACCAGAGGATTTCTTGTATTAATAATCGCGATATTATTTACCATGCCGCGTGTAGTCTCTGGTGCGCATTGGTTAACTGACATTATTATTGGTGGTGGTACAGTCGCACTAATTGGCATCGCTTGCTTGGGGGCAACGCCGTTACGATTGCTTGCATTGAAATGGTTTGCAGGTTTTGGCGCCAAGATCGAAAAGCTTGTAATGCTGCCACTAAAATTATTACGAATTGTAAAATAGTGCTTTTATGTGGATGTCATCTTTAACTTCATCTTTAACTAATGGCGACGGCACCTAAAACAAAAACCAACCAAGCGAATAAAACTAAGTAACCGAGTGTGAGGCCTGCGATTGCCAGGCCGTCACCACTGCATGTTGAATTATTTTGGGTAATTTTTTTTCGTGCTAGGTGTCCGCTTAAAACCGCAATTATTGCGAATACGATGCCTATAAAAAATGTCAATAAAGATAAAACACCGAAAATTAGACTTAAAATTGCGCTTGCAGCGGTATGAGTTTGAGCTGCGACTTCAATAGGAGCGTTTGACTTTTCTGGCTTAGAGTAAGAACTGCGTAACATCGGCATGCTAATTATTTGTTTGGCATTGCCCGCATCAATTATAAAATCAACGTGGTCGCCTTTTTGTGGAGGTTCCTCGCTTATCCATTCTTCAAGCTCAAAGTAAATTCGGTCTCCTTCTAGGTCGCGAATCAAACCTTTTTTGGTTTGCATGTTTACATCGAGTAGAGTGCCTTCCATTGATTCCTCCTCCTTGCATGTGACAAATATAATAACTTGTTTACTTTGTCCATTGCTTAATAAAATAGTTTAACTTTATTTTTCGACTATAACCATAGCTTTAACTATATTAATACATTAGGGGAAAGTGATTTACTTGGTTTAGGGTAGGTAGGTCATAACCGCATCATTTAGAAATTTTTTGCCATGCTCTGTCGTTCGTATAATTTCATCGTCGTGTTCAACGAGTTCTTGTTGTAGCGCTTTTTCAGAAGATTTAATTAGCTCGTCTTTTTCTAACTGAGTGTTTTGCTCAAATAATTCAAATGATACTCCTTGGTTTAGTCTTAAGCCATTTAACATAAATTCAAATATCAGCGTGCGCGGATCTGAAATCGATTCAATTTGTTCATTTTCATTCGTCCCTGCATGTTTAATATATTCGCGCGGATGTTTTTTCTTGAGCGTGCGATTAATTGCAAAAGGTGAAAACCGGCTTATTTTTCCGTGTGCACCTGCGCCTATGCCAAGATAGTCGCCAAATTGCCAATAATTTAGATTATGTTGGCATTGAACTGATTTTGAATATGCCGAGACTTCATATTGTTTATATTCGTGTTGTTCAAGTAGCTCGAAGCCCTGTGTTTGCATATCCCAAAGTAAATCATGCTGTGGCAAGCTCGGCGGATTTTTATAAAAATAGGTATTTGGCTCTAGTGTTAATTGATACCAGGAAAAATGATCCGCTTGAATGGCGATAGCATTATTTAGATCGCGTAGGCATTGTTTTAAACTTTGCCCAGGCAGGCCATACATAATGTCAGTATTCACCTGATTAAATCCAATATCCATGGCGTGCTCTACTGCTTTGATGGCATCTCTGGCACTATGAATTCGGCCGAGTTTGCTTAGAAATTCATCTGCATAACTTTGCACACCTATCGACAAGCGATTTATGCCGGCAGATTTAAATTCGACAAATTTTTCCTTTTCAAAGCTACCGGGATTCGCTTCCAAGGTAATTTCAGTATCACTGCTCAATTTGCTATGTGAATTAATTGCAGTTAGTATTTTATCAAATGAGGCGGGTTGAAATAGGCTGGGAGTGCCACCGCCGAAAAAGATGCTGCTAATTTTTTTATTTTCCAATAATAGGCTTGAATATTGTATGTCTTTTACTAGTGCGAGGACGTAATTACTTTCATCGAATGAACTTTCTTTTGGATGAGAGTTAAAATCACAATAGGGACATTTGCGTTCGCACCAAGGAATGTGAATATAAAGACTAATTGATTGCATATTTTAAATAGTATATAAACAGAAAAATGATGAATAGTATTTCAACAGTAGTTTTGTCGTCGAAATTAGTTAGCTGCCGCGCCTCGCATTGTACAATTATTTTGTTCGAAATTTCCATATTTTGAAGCACTTTGACAAAAAAGTTTGTACAATGTCAGATGCTAGACGCGACAGCTAACTAGAGGTGCCCTTAAGTCAGGATAGAATAATAGAGTAATCTTACCAGCTTTTACCTAATTTAATAACATTAGAAAGTAGTAAAATATGAGCACACCAATTTTATACAGCCAAGTAACTTGTCCTTATTCACAACGAGCCCGTATGGCTTTAGCCTATGCCGGCTTAATATTCGAACACCGAGAGGTCGATCAAAAAAATCTGCCGAAAGACGTAGAAGAATTTTCCGATGGTAAGCGAGTGCCTTTATTGTTGTTGAATGATGATGGGCCGCTTGATCATAGCTTGGATATTATGCATTGGGCACTGTTGAAAAGTGATCCGGATGGTTGGTTAGATTATGAAGTTGATCAGTTAGAGGAAATGCGCAGTTTAATTACACTAGCAGACAGCAGTTTTGCGCAAGACGTTATGAAATATGTTAATTGGGACGGTTCGAGTGATCGAAGTCGAGAAGAATATCGGGGTGATTGCGAGTTATTTTTAGGTGGCTTAGAAGAGCGTCTTGCGCGATCTACCTTTTTATATGAAGATCGAGTTTCAATGGCCGACTTTGCCATTTTTCCATTTGTAAATATGTTTAAGCAAGTGAAGCTGGAATGGTTTCGCGCAGCATTGTATCCCAATGTTTGGCGATGGTTAGACTACCATTTGAATAATCAGCTGTTTAAATCTGTTTCTAAAGATTATGTGCTTTGGAAGTTAGGGCAAGAGCCGGTTTTATTTCACGCAACTACTTAAGCTAAGGTGCCTGACCCCTACATAGTATCAGGTTAAATATCATAAATTGATGAAGTTGTTACACCTGATACTATGTAGGGGTCAGGCACCTTAGTCTGTTTAGGCACCTAAGCAAGCAACTTTAATTCCGTTAATAATTTTTGTAAGGCTTGTCCGCGATGGCTGAGTTGGTTTTTTGTATCGAAGGTGAGCTGCGCCGAAGTACAGTTTTCGCTTGGTACAAAAAAAATTGGATCATATCCAAAACCATTTTCACCTGCCGACTGTCTTAATATTTTACCTGTCCAGCTGCCTTGACAAATAATTGGGATTGGATCATTGGCATGGCGCACATAAACCATGGCGCATTGAAAGCTTGCCGTACGTTTAGCGTCCCCAACATCTTTCATTTGCTCAAGTAATTTTTCTAAATTTTCTTGATCATTTCCGTGCGTGCCGGCATAACGTGCAGAATAGATTCCAGGCTCGCCATTAAGGGCATCGACGACAATGCCTGAGTCGTCTGCGATCGCTGCATAACCACTTAACTCTGAGGCGTGTCGTGCTTTAATAATCGCGTTTTCGACAAAGCTAAGGCCGGTCTCATCGGCATCATCAATATCGAATTCGGCTTGTGGAATCACCTCCGCGGATAGATCAGCAAGTATATGCTGTATTTCGCGCAACTTACCTTGATTATTGCTGGCTAAGACAATTTTCGACATCGTTTTAGCTATTTAGCGCTTGTTGTTGAATTTGTGTTAACTCTGAGATTCCTTTTTTAGCATATTCAAGCATCGCATTTAATTCTTCTTGGCTAAAGGATTGACCTTCGGCGGTGCCTTGAACCTCGATAAAACCGAGTTTGTCATTCATCACAACATTCATATCGGTTTCGGCTTTTGAGTCTTCCGCATAATCTAGGTCTAGAATAGGAGATCCGGAAAAAACGCCGACTGAGATAGCTGCAACCTGACCTGTAAGGGGACTTTTTTCTAATTTTTTATTTTCAATTAAATAATTGATTGCATCGACTAATGCAACATATCCACCAGTGATAGAGGCGGTTCTTGTGCCACCATCGGCTTGAATGACATCGCAGTCAATGGTAATTGATCTTTCGCCTAATAGTTCCATATCGCACACTGCGCGCAGTGATCGGCCAATGAGTCGTTGAATTTCCATGGTTCGCCCACCTTGTTTACCACGAGCCGCTTCGCGACCCATGCGACTGCCAGTCGAGCGTGGTAACATGCCGTATTCAGCTGTGATCCAACCTTGGCCTTTACCTCGTAAAAAGCCAGGCACTCGGTCTTCAACTGAAGCCGTGCATAAAACTTTGGTATCTCCAAATTCAATCAGAACTGAACCTTCCGCGTGCTTAGTATATTGGCGGGTAATTTTGATGGTACGCATTTCGTCTGTAGAACGACCACTTGGACGCATTTTAACCTCGGCTGATTTTGACAAGCGCCAAGTATACAGTGATGGGATGGGAATTAAAATGTGAGTTTAAGGGAAGTACGATCATATTTTGTAGCCTGCAGGAACACAGTGAGTGCAGGAAAAGAAAATGAAAGTTAGAATTAAAATTATATTTTCCTGTACTCGGCGTTCGCCTCCTACAGGCTACTTTGCTCTTTGAAGGCGAAACGAGAACGGTCGGATTTTGTAGCCTGCAGGAACGCAGTGAGTGCAGGGCGTTATGATTTCTTAATTTCGTCTTGGTATTCTTGGTAAGCAATATTAATGTCATCAATTGCTTGATTTATCGAGTTGTCATTTTGCTTAGAATTTTGTTCGTCATTCGCTTTATTAGGAGGTATAGTCTCGAATTTTTTATTCAATTTTTCTAATGAGTTTTCTTTTTCTGTTGCATTTATAAAACGAAAACTTAAGGCGCTAATGTTATCGCTTTTTGGCCAGGTTTTTGATTCTGCGGTTTGAGTTAATTGGTCTGTGGCGAGTTCAATATCGGTTTGGTTTACAAGTCGCAATATTTCTTCGTTGTCTAGGCCGGACCAAAGACCGTCTGAGCAAAGCAGTATTATATCATTGGCTTTCAAGTTGCTGATTTGGCTAATGCTGGTGTGCGGTGTTGTTTTCTTACTGCCAATACAAGCGGTAACATAATTACGCATCGGATGAGTATTAACTTCTTCTTCGCTAATGATATGATTGCTCAAAAGGTTTTCGACATGAGTATGGTCATGTGTGCGTAAGTAGACTCGTTTATTGCGAATTAAATACAGCCTGCTGTCGCCACTGTGTAGCCAAATGGTTTCGCCATTTTGGATTAAGCAGCAGACGCAGGTTGTTCGAGGCGATTGACCGCTTTTTGTTTCGATTTTTTTAATTTCGAGATGAGCTTTTAGTGTGCAACTAACGAGAAAATCGCGCGGATTTTTAATTGGCATGGCTTGCATTTTAAACTGAGCTTGCAAACAGTCTACAAATGTTTGTGCAGCGAGTTCGCCGCCCTCATGTCCGCCCATGCCATCGGCAAGAATCAAAAATACACTTTGTCCACGGCTGCAAATAAGGCAACGATCCTGGTTTACTTTGCGATTGCCTAGTCGGGAAGAATGTGAAACAGAATATTGCATGTTTAAAAAAATTAGCGACGGCTAGAGCCTGTTAAACGTAATAGCCATTGTGATGGTTTTGATTTTGTTTCTTCAAGTAAAGGTAGTTTTTCCGTAAGCTCGGCAACAGTTTGTGGGCGTAGCTCAGGGTCCATCTCCATGCACCAATCTATAGCCTTAAGTAGTTCCTGACTATAGTGTTTTTTAAATAATGTTTTAGCATCAACCAATTGGTGTTTATCGAGACGTAATCGAGAATCAATGGGTGGCCGGCCTTCTAGACAAGAACGTATTGTCGCGCCGATTGCGTAGAGATCGGTCCAAGGGCCAACGTATCCGGTTCTTTTAAATTGCTCGATGGGGGCGTATCCAGTCGTCATGACTTGACCTGGTTGGTGTAAGCGGCTGAGCTCGCGTCTATGCACTGACCCAAAATCAATTAACAAGGGTCGGCCACCTGGTCGGATATGAATATTTCCTGGTTTGATATCCAGATGTAAGTAGCCGCTATCGTGTATCACTTGTAAACCCTCCAACAGCGTTGGGAATACCGTTAATATAAAACGTTCGCTTAGACCGTTTTTAATTTTTTTCTTAATATAGCATTGTAAATTATCACCCGCTTCAAATTCCATAACCATATAGACAGTGCCATTGGCACGAAAGAAATTAATGACATTGACTATATTTGGATGTTTTAGCGTCGTTAATATACTGGCTTCTTGGAAAAACAGCATTCGGCCTTTCTGAAACAAGCGGGCCTTGGTCGCAGAAATTGGCGTTACGGTATTATTTCTAAGTCGTTTTGCCTGATTTTTAGGCATAAACTCTTTTATAATAACGCGCTCTTTGGTTTGCTGGTCGACCGCTAGGTAGACAATGCTAAAGCCGCCTTTGCTGACAGGCTTTAATATAACGTAGCGATCAAGTTTTGTTCCAGTGCTTATGCAATTTTCGAAATTCATTGTTGCTTTGCTTATTCCTCAATGACTTGCATCTAGTTTAGTCGTGCTTGATAATTTGTGAATGCTAGATTTACTAATTTAAATATTTACTCCTCAGCGCTTCGATTGCTAAATGCCATTTAAATGTGTTAACTTCTTGCATAATTTAAAAGTCTAGCGCTGATCTATCAATTTGAAGCAATTTAAAGCCAATTTAATGCGAAAAAATTAGATCAATAAATTCTTCAATTTGATCATGTTTAAAGTAGCTGCAGATTAAGTGCCTAAAACACAAAAAATTGACCTTACTTTTAGTATTTATCGGCATGAGAACAGGATGATAATATGATACGCAGCATGACCGCATACGCGCGCCAGCAAATACATACAAAAGTTGGGGATATTCTTTGGGAATTGAAAACATTAAATTCTCGGTATTTAGAAATACATTTAAAACTCAACGAAGAATGGCGCTCAATTGAACCTGATGTAAGATCGAGTGTTTCAAGTCGTCTTAATCGCGGCAAAGTTGAATGCCAGTTTAGATTTAAACGCAATGATGAAACTTCATCCGAACTTATCTTAAATGAAACCTTGTGTAACACTTTGATAGAAACTGCCGATCAAGTCGCTAATAAATCTGACAAGCTTGTTGCTTTTAGTGTTAGTGATATTCTTCGTTGGCCAGGCATGGTAAGTGAACCTGAGCAAAATATGAGTGAAATTTCACCGCAAGCAATTCAATGCCTAGAAAAAGCACTGGACGAGTTAGTTGAGACTCGAGAGCGAGAGGGCGAGCGGATTAAAGCAATGATCGTTGAACGTTGCGAGCAAATGACAGAATTGGTTTCGCAAGTACGGGCTAGAATTCCGGATGTTCGAGAGGGATTAGAGCAAAAGTTAAAGCAAAAATTGGCAGATATTGATATCAATGTTGATCCAAATCGATTTGAGCAAGAACTTGTTTTTCATTTACAACGACTTGATGTAGCCGAAGAAATAGATCGGCTGCAGTCTCATATTGATGAGGTAAAAAAAGTTCTTGATCGCGAGGATTCTGTAGGCAGGCGTTTGGATTTTTTGATGCAAGAATTAAATCGAGAAGCGAATACCCTAGGCTCAAAAGTGTCTCACATGGATATCAAGGGTATTTCGGTTGAACTTAAGGTGCTCATCGAACAAATGCGCGAACAAATTCAAAATATTGAATAAATAACCATAGATAATATTAGATGACACTAGGTAAACTTTACATTATCTCTGCGCCTTCAGGTGCTGGAAAATCCAGTTTATTGAAGGCTTTATTAGAAAAAGATAGCAAAGTACAGATTTCAATTTCGCACACAACACGGCATCCGAGGCCGGGTGAGCAAGACGGTCTTGCGTACCACTTTACCAAGATCGAAGAATTTCAAAAAAAGGTGGCGAGTGGCGATTTCCTTGAACATGCTCAGGTATTTGATAATTTTTATGGCACTTCTGA
The DNA here is from genome assembly GCA_003233075.1 of Gammaproteobacteria bacterium. GTDB lineage: Bacteria > Pseudomonadota > Gammaproteobacteria > SZUA-21 > SZUA-21 > SZUA-41. The sequence goes on along the minus strand of QIKQ01000194.1, from coordinate 17,356 downwards.
GCAAGGTGTTAAAGATCAAATTAATAAGGGTTTAGATGTTATATTGGAAATCGATTGGCAAGGTGCTCGTCAAATTCGGACTCGTTTTAGCGATTGCATTACGATTTATATAATACCACCCTCGATACAAGCTTTGGTAGATCGTCTAAAATCACGCGGTCACGACTCAGATGAAGTAATTCAACGCCGAATGGCTGATGCTCAAAATGAAATTTCGCATATTCATGAATTTGATTATTTGATTATTAATGACGATTTTGAGCAGGCTTTGAAAGATATAGGAGCTATTTTTAATGCCAACAGGTTGAATTTGGCTAGCCAGTTAGATTCAAATAGTGCTTTAATTGAAGAATTATTGGCTTCTGCTATAGATTAAAGTAGAATTAGAGTTATTCCAGTGTTATTTGTTTTGATTGAGATCCATTCTGGAGATTAGGCGTTTTGTCGTAGTAAATAAGCTAATATTAGTCTATTTACGAATTCAGAAAATTGATTGAAGGTATTTGTGATTTTAGAAAACAGAATAAGTACCGATAAATAATTGGAATAAATAAATTAATAGTATTTCTGGCATATTGGTTGCGTATTTGTAAGCAAAATGCATTAATTTTAACCATCGTACTTGCTGATTATGCAGGACTAGTTCGGAGAAAGAAATGGCTCGAGTGACCGTAGAAGATTGTTTGGAAAATGTTGATAACCGGTTTCAGTTGGTATTAATTGCGACTAAACGCGCCAGACAACTAGTGAATGGAAAAGAGGCGAGTTTACCTTGGGAAAATGATAAGCCTACTGTAATGGCTTTGCGTGAAATTGCCGAAAAAATTATCGACAAATCAATTTTAGATGAAAAACCAGTTAGCGACGAAGACGCTGATGCAGCGGTTGATCAAGCATCAGCAGAACTACAACAAGTAATTGAGTCTGTTCCTTCAAATACTTAGATTGAAGGCTGCGGCCGTAAGATGTTAATTTAAGATATCACACCTTTGTCTTGCGGCTAAAACTGAGTGGCGTAGAGCCTTACCTTATAGGAACTGCTAATTTAATTGAATTAAATTTTGACTGCAAAACAAATACCTGACGTTATCCCTCCGATTGCTTTTCGCATAAGTGACCTTTGCACACTATTAGAATCTTACTTAGAAATTGAGCAAGTTAAAGAAATATATCGCGCCTATTTATTTGGCGCTGAAGCGCATGATGGCCAACATCGTCGCAGTGGTGAACCTTATATAACTCATCCTCTTGAGGTAGCCAAAATTCTTGCAGACATGAGAATGGACCCGCAAAGCATTATTGCTGCGATTCTGCACGATGTGATTGAGGATACTCCTACAGCAAAAGAACAAGTAGCTCATGAATTTGGCGAGGAAATTGCTGAACTAGTCGACGGCGTCAGCAAAATTGCGCAAATAACTTTTAATAGCCAAGCGGAAGCTCAAGCAGAAAATTTTCGAAAAATGATGCTGGCAATGGTTAAAGACATACGGGTTATTTTGATTAAGTTAGCAGATCGCTTGCACAACATGCGAACCATTTCGGTATTAGATAATGAGAAGCGACGTCGAATTGCGAACGAGACTTTAGAAATATACGTACCCATAGCCAATCGATTGGGAATGAATTCTCTACGCTTGGAATTAGAGGACTTAGGCTTGGCAGCCTTATACCCAACTCGCAGTCGAGTTTTAAAAGAAGTCATTCGCAAAGCGCGGGGAAATCGTAAAGAAATTATTCAGCAAATTGAAACCAGCATCAAACAACGTTTATGCCAGGAAGATTTTAGCTGTCGAGTGATGGGTCGAGAAAAGCATTTGTATAGTATTTATAAAAAAATGAAAACTAAGCAATTGTCATTTAATGAAGTTTTTGATGTGTATGCTTTTCGAATTGTGGTTGATAATTTTGACACGGCTTATCGCGTATTAGGAGCGATGCATAATTTGTATAAGCCGGTTCCTGGGAAATTCAAAGATTATATTGCAATTCCTAAAGCAAATGGTTATCAAAGTTTGCACACTGTTTTATTTGGACCTTATGGAGTACCCATTGAAGTTCAAATTCGGTCTGAAGACATGGATAAAGTCGCAGAAAGTGGTATTGCCGCGCACTGGTTTTATAAATCAGGCGAAGGCTCAGCGGCAATTAGCGCCGAGGCCCGTACACACAAGTGGTTGCGCAGTGTAATCGAGTTGCAAAAAAATACCGGCAACTCTCTCGAGTTTATTGAAAACGTTAAAATTGATTTGTTTCCAGATGAAGTTTATGTGTTTACGCCTAAAGGCGAAATATTAGTATTGCCTCGGGGAGCGACACCGGTTGATTTCGCATACAGTGTGCATTCGGATGTTGGCAATACCTGTGTTGCCTGTCGAGTAGACCGGCGTTTGGCGCCATTAAGAACGCCCTTGTATACCGGTCAAACGGTTGAAGTCATCACTGCGCCTGGAGCTAAACCTAACCCAAGTTGGCTCAATTTTGTTATGACCGCGAAAGCGAGGACTAATATTCGTTCCTATTTAAAAAACTTACAACAAGAAGATGCGATTATACTGGGGCGTAAGCTATTAGATAAGACATTGGCATATGCCTCTCGAAAATTAGAAGATTTCAAGAAAAAAGAAATAAAAAAAATGCTTAAAGAATATAATTATAAGGAAATTGATGAGCTTTACATGGATATTGGGCTCGGAACTCGACCTGCTCCTCTGGTCGCACGCAAATTAATTCCTGAAGAAAAATCAAAGAAGTCTAAAAACAAATCTGCAGCAAACAAGGGTCGATCAAATCATCCTTTGTTAATAAAGGGTAGTGAGGGCATGGTGGTTAGTTATGCCAAATGTTGCCATCCTATTCCGGGTGATGCCATCGTTGGTTTCGCTTCAACAGGTAAAGGAATAGTTATTCACACCGAATCTTGTAATAATGTAGCCGATTACAAAAAATTACCGGATAAGTGGGTGGAAGTAGAATGGGAAGCAAGCACCGATTCGGATTTTATTGCTGAGTTGAGGTTGGATGTTGCCAATCGTCGTGGAGTATTAGCGATTATCGCATCTTCTATATCTGATATGGATTCTAATATCGAAAATATTTTTATGGAAGAAAAGGATGGCACAACTACATCGATGAATATAACCGTGACTGTAAAAAATAGACAACATTTAGCGCGCATCATGCGGCGTGTCCGCACTAATAAGTCAGTTTCACGTATAGTACGCAAAAAAGGCTAATAGATTAGAGGTGCCCTATAAATAATAGGAGGAAAAATGGCAAAAGAAATAATTCACACAGATTTAGCGCCGAGTGCAATCGGTACTTATTCGCAAGCAGTGAAGGTGGGCTCTACTGTTTATATGTCGGGTCAAATTGCCCTAGACCCAGGTAATATGGAATTGGTCAGTGACGATATTAAAGATCAAATCAATCAGGTTTTCAAGAATTTAAGCGCTGTCGCAAATGCGGCAGGTGGAAGCTTAGCTGATGTCGTTAAGCTAAATGTATTTTTAACTGATCTCGGTAATTTCCCAGATGTTAATCAAATAATGGCGGATTATTTTAGTCAACCTTATCCAGCCCGGGCGGCGATTGGGGTAGCATCCTTACCTAAGGCGGCTGCGGTTGAAATGGATGCGGTGCTAGAGTTGCAAGAGAGCTAATTTTATAAAGTAATATGTATTTCTGTTGTAATAAAGTTGGCTTGCTGGTAATGCCTTGCGGACTTTCAGTTTATGTTTTTGTTTGCGTAGCAAACAAAAAGTGATGGGGTTATACTTTTAATTTCATTTCTTGAGAAGGTAGAGTCATTGATCCGACTCACTCGAAGCCTTCTTCCTTCTAAAGTAAGTTTGCTCAATGGGTTCGCGTAAAAGGCCATATATGGCTTTTGGAAAAAAGCTCCAGAGCAAATCGAAATGTGAAGAGAAAGGTTTTGTGTGAAGCAGAGCAAACTCAGTGGACCATCACCTTATCTGATTGGGGCCTACCCTACTTTTTGTTTGCGAAACAAACAAAAAACATACCCATGTAGCTGACATCTAAGAACTAGTATTAGCATTCGCTAGAATAATCCCTAATATAATTTAAGATCAGCCGGTTTATTTTGCGTCTTAAAGACAACGATAGGGCAGGTGACGCTTTTGACTGTTTTAGTTTTGTAGCGTTCCTTTTCGATTGGTTTCGGTTTTACTTCGTGAATAAATATAGCGCGAATGCGTTTTTTATGTTTGCTCGCAATTTTTGTGTAGATCTCAAAGTCGTTTTCCCCCGAGTCACCAACTAGAATAAATTGCCGCTTAGGATATTTATTCATTAAGCTTAATATCTCTTTTGACTTGAATTCAACTGAGCTATTAAATACGTTAAAGAAGGAGCTATCTTTTATTCTAAAGTATTTCATATGAAAGCTGCCAAAGGGGAAGTTATTTTTCTTTAAAAAACTGCTAAGCGGTACGTAAAGCTGCCAGGGGCTTGCAGTCAAATAATGAAATACTATTTTTTTATTTTTTTTCGATTTTAAGGCCCAACGTTGATAGGTTTTAGCCATGCCCGGAATAGTTCGATAAGGTCGCATAAAGGTATTACGCAATAATAGTTTTTTATCGTGTACTTCGCTTAACTTAATCGTATCGTCCACGTCAGATATAATGCTTAGGCCGGTTTCAGGTACAAACTGAATATAACCTTTAAATTCTCGCGGATCTTTTTTGCGCGTGACGGCTTTAAAGCTAATCCGATTTAGTTGATCAAGATTCCAAGTATTGACATCAAGCGTCTTAAGTCTAATTTGCTTGTAGAAATGTCCGTTAGGTTTAGATTTGTTAAGTGTATAACTTTGATTTTGGATTTTAATAGTCAGTTGTTTATTTCTTTCATTATCAACAAAAAACCAATGCACTCTTTGTTTCATTAGTTTTTTAAACTCTTTTTTATCAGTATCCTTGCCGATACCTAAGAGCTTCGAAGCAACGCTTTTAACGCTTGCCGCTAAATTTGATTCGAATATCCAGCCGTGAATATCAACGATCCATTCTGTTTTGTCTTTACTTAAATAAGCCAGAGCGGGGAAAAAAATGACATATTCGTCCGACTTGATTTTTGTTGATTTGAAAAACGCATTCGCCTGTGCACACATTACAAGTGCGGCGAAAACTAACACCAAAATACGAGAAGCTTTCATTACTTTACCTCATTTGCTTTACTATCTTCAGCTGCCTATTCGCTGTTTTTAATAATAAAGCAGGAGAAAAAGCTAGCCTATTAAATCTACACTAGGTCAACGGCGGAAGTCAAAATTTAGGTAGTTAAAGCAGGGAATTGCTAGAAATTATGTAAATTTCAGTCATTTTTAGTGAGAATGGGAAGTAATATGTTTAGTAGTAGTTGAAGGGGATAACGCGATGTCTATTTTTTTCCTAACTCCTCAAGAGCATAAGCTAACTCTGTTGCCAGGTCCGATACAAATTTCTCCAGTAAACCTTCGTCGACAGACGCTTCAAAAATCAGTCCCTCGATTTGCAAACAAATATGCGATAAATACATGGCACCAACATTACCTGAGCTGCCTTTCATAGAGTGTACGGGGGTCTTAAGCTCTTTAAAATCTTTGGCCTGCATAATTTGATTTATTTGTGCCATGTGATTTGCGGAATTATCTTTATACATTCCGACTAGCTCTTGGTATTTATCGCTGCCCATGAGATCGTAAATTGTGTTTATTACGTTATAATCCAGCCGCTCGCCTTCAAAATCACTGTCATTTATTGCGGGATTTGCACTCATGAGTTGCTTCCAATTTTATTCGCTATTAGTCTACTATCGACTTGCTAATATCTATCTTTAGTAATTTTCGCGAGTTTTTCGATGTGCCGCTCTATGACTGAAAATTCGATGATTAAAAAATACACAGCACATTAGATGTAGACTTGTCATCAGAAACCGAATCATTTATGAAATAAGTGGGCTAGTGTGAGCTGCTTAACTGGTGTATTGAAACTCTTTGCGGTATTATTCTTCTCAGTCTAAGCGTGCCTATTTAAATTATTTATTTATCCAATCAATGGTTTGGCTTATTTTTGGTTTTCATTTTTACCGGGGTTATAATTTTGTTGAATTATCCAAATCATTCTAGATTGAATCAATTTTTTACGTTAGTTGTAAGCGGATTACCATTAGTTGGAGTGTGTCTATTAGTATTCGTATTTGTTTCCTGCTCAAGTAGTGATGAGAGTTTCAATATTAATCTTGAACAAATATTGGGTGATCAACCTATTTTCAAATCTCAATCCAAGGAAGCCGTGTTATTACGTTACAAATTCAAAACCGGAAAAAGTTATTCATCCGATGTAGTCTTTTTTATGAATACTGTGAGTAAGCAAGGTAGACGCACGCAAAGCAATCAAACCTTAATGAACATGCAAGTTAAATATCGTGTCAAATCACAAAGTGAAGCAAAAATTAGCAACATAGAAATGTTAATTTCAAGATTAAAAATGACGTCGAAAGGTTTGAAAAAAATAAATTATGATTCTGCAAGGGATAAAAGCAACAAAAAACCTGAGTTTGCAGTTTTCAATGCAATAGTAGGTACACCAATTGACTTAAAAATTGATGATCGCGGCAAGGTACTTAGTGTGAGTCTTCTAAAAATTGAAGAAAAAATAAAAAAAACGGGTAATAAAATCGTTCTTCAACATTTGCAACGAACTGCGAAAGAATTAACACTAAACTCCTTCATTGCTTTGCCCAAAAAATCAATTAGAGCGGGTGAACGGATTAAAGTAGGTGGCGTAAAAACTCCTTTGCCAAATGTTGGTCAAGTGAAAATGGATACGGAATATAAAGTAATTGCAGTATCAGGGGATAAAAAGAAAGTAATATTGCAGCCACTTGTAAAATATACCATTGAGCCTAGCAAGCAAAGCAAACTTCCCATGAAAATTAATAAAGCGAATATGAAAGCATGGATACTATTTAGTATCGAAAAAGGCGACGTATTGAAAAGTTCAGCTAAAATAAATATGAGTGTGTCGTCTCTCATAGGAAATTCAAGAATTGACACGCAATTTGAAACGGCGGTCAGTTATACTAATCATTTGTAGTTGGCAGTAGATAGATTTTTTTTTAATTTAATTTTTGAAATACAGAAATAGAGAGGTCTCATGAAAAAAATAATCGTAATGATTTTCGCAACAGCATTTATTTTATCGGCGTGCAATTGGAATAAGCAAACCCGTTCAAGTGAAAAAGTAGAATTAGTTAAAAAAGTATACGTTGGATCTTGTAAGTATAAGGGCACAGTTGAAGCCAAGGTAAAAGAAAAAATTGGTGGCATTAAAGTTCTTAGTGATAAAAAAATGCGACAAGAATTAGTTATAATCGCAAAGAATAATGCCGCTGAAATGGGTGGTGATTCGATTACCAGCGCGTCTAGAATTAAAAATGGTCGAAAAACTTTTAAAGTGTACCTCTGCCGTCGTTAAGGTTTTTAGCGTATGTCATTTAAGTTTATTGTCCTAATTTTCTTAGCGAGTATTTGCCAAGTCCTGGCAGCTGAGCCTTTAAAAACCAAAGGCTCGGCAGTCGCCAGCGCCCATCCTTTAGCAACTCAAGCCGGAATCGATATATTAAATTCAGGTGGCAATGCCTTTGACGCTGCTATCGCAGTATCGGCCACCTTGGCGGTGGTTGAGCCTTATAGTTCAGGTATTGGCGGCGGCGGTTTTTGGTTACTGCACCGTTCAAAAGACAATAAAACAATTATGCTAGATGGCCGAGAAAAAGCACCGCTAAAGGCTAGGCGAAATATGTATCTTGATGCTAAGGGAAAAATTATTCCTGGCTTATCAATTAATGGCGTATTATCCGCAGGCATACCCGGCGAACCCGCCGCACTTGCCTATCTGGCTAAAAATTATGGACGCTTATCATTGGCTCAAACACTTGCTCCAGCAATAAAACACGCAAAAAATGGTTTTAAAGTAGATGCAATTTATCTACGCTTGGCAAAGTTTCGGTTTAAGGCATTAAAAAAATCTACGGCGGCGGCGAGAATATTTTTAGCCAATGGTGCGCTTCCCAAGCTTGGTGCTTTAATCAGGCAAAAGAATTTAGCATTAACTTTAGAGCGATTAGCAAAGCAAGGTCGTGCAGGCTTTTATCAGGGGGAAACGGCCAAGCAATTAGTAGATGCAGTAAGAGCCGGCGGCGGCATATGGACTCTTGCCGATTTAAAAAAATATAAAATTATTGAAAGAGCCGCAATCAAATTCACCTACAAAGGATTAACAATATTTTCTGCAGCACCACCTTCTTCGGGTGGAATTGCGCTGGCACAAATTTTAAATATGCTGGAACCCTATAACTTGGCGACAAAAAATAAAGTCGAACGAAGTCATTACATAGTAGAGGCAATGCGTCGTGCTTATAGGGACCGAGCTGAATTTCTTGGTGACGCTGATTTTTACCGAGTGCCAAAAAAGAAATTACTTTCCAAGGAATACGCACAAAGAGTATTTAAAAATTTCAAAGCTGCAAAGGCAACGCCAAGTAGCGAATTAAAAGCTGTCTATAAAGATAAAAAGAAATCTAGACACACAACGCATTTTTCCATTGTGGATGCTAAGGGCAATCGTGTCGCCGCTACCTTGAGTATTAATTATCCTTTTGGCTCTTGTTTTGTGGCACCAGGGACAGGTGTGCTACTTAATGATGAAATGGATGATTTTTCAAGTAAGCCAGGAACTCCCAACGCATATGGTTTGATTGGCGGAGAGGCTAATGCAATTCAACCCGGAAAACGTCCCTTATCAAGTATGTCACCGACTATGGCTGAAACGGACGATAAAGTAATTATCTTGGGTACACCAGGTGGCAGCCGAATCATCACTATGGTTTTGTTAGCACTTTTAGAATTTGAACAGGGCAAAAATGCAAAACAGATAGTCAGTACCGCTCGTTTTCATCATCAATATTTACCCGATGTAGTGCGATATGAAAAAAATGCGTTTTCGGAAAAAGACTTAATTAGATTAACTAAGTATGGACACCAGTTAAAAAAACTAAATTCAACTTACGGTAACATGCAAGTAATTATTATAAATAAAAAAACTGGTAAGCTTGATGCCGCCAGTGACCCGCGTGGTATAGGTTCGTCAAAAGTTATTCCTCATTGATAGGAGCGATTTTTAAATGCACCTCGATTCATTATTGAGGACTGAATTCAACCAATAACTGCAACATTTTTAGAGATTAATTAGTCAAATAAGAATACCTTGGCAGTCAAACAAGCATTTCTCGTTCGTTAGAATATTTAAAATATAAATAAAAAAATAAAATTATCTTACGATTCTCGTAATAATCGAAATTAGTCTGCAATCTTGATAATGCTGATATTGTTCATTCTTCGTCATTGCGGGCTCGAACGACAGTGAGTGGCGAAGCAAGCTCCCAAATACAATTGTTTACTCGTAGCCCGGCTCTTCAGAGCCGGGGTGGAATTGGGTTCAAGCATAAAACTAACTCGTCTTATAAACTCAGCCATCATCATTTATGCCGCTGTATACGCTACGGAGTCACTGTTTGAGTCCACCCCGGCTCTGAAGAGCCGGGCTACAGATCCTTCAAAATTATATTAAACAACTAACGCTCTGTTTCAGGTTTAACATTTATGGATCGGATCAAGGCCGGATCAAAGGACAGCCACTTATGTTTGACATTTAGATGTAATTTATCTGATTTAAATTGATTTTTAATATGGATAAATTCTGGCTTTGAATAAAGCGAGTGTACTGAAGTTAATGACTGTCCTGTATATTTTTTTAAAAAAACACATGGCGCGTTAGATTTTAGTAAATACGTTAACTAGAAATTAAGTTTAGGGACCGATAAGATCATAATTAATCTACTGTAAAAATATTATATCCACTTTTCGATTTAATGATCTAAGTTGAGGTGAACAATTAGAAACATCTGGGCGTTCTTCTCCATAACTTACCGTATAGACTCTTTTACTGGAGATTCCCATCTCAACTAATATATTTTTTACCTTATCTGCTCTCTGCTCTGCAATATGTATATTATAGTTTCGCTTGCCTATTTCATCTGCGTGTCCTTCTAGTCGGACTGTTAAGTGTTTTTCAATAGTTAAAAATTCTGCCCATTGTGAAACAATCTTACGCGTTTGCTGGCTTATATTTGTAGAATTAACTTTAAAGTAAACTCTATTTTGAAAACGAAATGTATTTTCAGTTTTCGGTAGGGTAATACTGAATGCGTAATTTATGTTAACTAATAATAGACATAAACCAATATGAAATAGCATATTTTCAACAACAATAAGTAGTAAAGCTTATATTCTACGTTAAGAATAAATAAATAGGTAGCTTCTAAATATAATTATCTAAAATCAAAGTAAGCGTCAGTATTTAGCGCGGTACAGAAAAACTGAAACATATGATGGTCGATAAATCGCTGCCGAGGGCAGTACTAGTTTTTTAGTGTTTGCGGTTTGTTAGTTGTTTGTCTTATTTCGAGACCAGATGATTAAACTGGCAAAGCCTATTAGGCCAGCGATTAGTCCACTGAGAGGGATGGAAATTACAGGAAGCGTTTCAATCGAGATTGAAGTTATCGTGTTTCCAGAGGTAAAATCTATTGGAATCTTAAAGTTAGCCGATTGGATTGAAAGGGCTACTGCAAAACCAATTAACATAGGTGCAAGAGTTAAGGCTAGCTTTATCAAGGTATTTATTTTTTTTAAAAATAATATAGCAGAGACAAGTAAAAGCGTACACATACATAACAATACAGTAAGTTTGATTAAAACTAGAAAAGCTGTGCTAGATGAAAATGTGACTAAGGAATATTTGTGCGGAACACTATGCTGAATAATGGCGCCATATATATAATCAGATGCAATAACTGTAATAATTATTGAGGCTATATAAATAGACGTGATTTTTAATCTATTGTTCATAACCATATTTCGTTTAATCCACTTTAGTGTCCAGAGCATCCGAAGGATGCGTGGGATCTTCATAACTCAATTATTTAGCTTGGGATGCAATTAAGGGGCAATGATAATGAGATTGAATTTAGCAACTCAGCGTTTAACACGATTTCATGTCTCGAATAGTCTCTCTATCACTTTAATAGTATTTAACTAGGTTTCTGAAATATTTTCAACACAGCGGGATAGCAGTGTGTGATTCTTATCTTTATTCGACTCCAATCAAACATCCGACCTTAATCAAATGTAGTGCACAGCGTTTTTGACGCCGTTTTTTCTGTGTTTGGCTTGCTGGGTAACAACGCCTCTAATTTTGAATTCCTTAACCATTTGAGTTTTTGGATAGTCGTTGTTAAGCGCAACTAGATAGGGCTCGCCTTCAATTAGTTTGAATTGTCGGAACCAAGTTTCGTTGTCATAGTCAATCACGATGTAAGCGCCGTGAGTATGTGGATAGTCAGGATCAACAATGATGATAGCGCCGTTCTTAAATTCGGGTGCCATGCTATCGTCAGTCGCTTGTAAAGCGTAGGGGGCTCGGGCGGCGCAATTGCCTGCGTCACCGTCGGATATATTTTCCATTTTCTGTCTCGGTATTATGGATCAAGACGATATTATACCCGAATTTGGCCTTAAGGAAATACAGTGATTTTGAGTATTTTTATACTTAATCCCTTACTTTCTTTAGTTAATTAGCATCAATAATGGAAGAGATCGTAATTTAAATAATGAGTTTCTAGGATGATAATAGCGTTATTTATTCGTTGTCGATGGAGGGCTTACCTTGGGCTTCAAACGAACTATTCGATAGTTGCCCTCGGCTAAAGTTGGTATTTCTAATTTTGACGGTCCGATGAGTGTTTCAATTTTATAACGTTTTATTAATTTGTAACTATTACCAGTTTTTTTAACTAATGCATATTCGCCTTTATTTAGCACTTGTGTGTGCAGATAAGTGTTATTACCTTGACGAGATAGGCGGTAACCTGCAAATGGACTCGCGAGAGGTTCGCCAATGAATAAACCCTGGCCCGGCATGGCGACACTTTTCCAGTAGGCTTCAATTAGGCTAGAACCTTTATAATAATGTAGCATAGCAAGAAAGGGGTTTGGGAATTTAGGGGTAAAATTGCAGGGTTCGACCACGGTGCCATAACTTCCTGTTGCTCCAGCTTCTAACCATAGATCAGCTGGCATTTGTGATAGATTAATTAATCTGCCACCGGTGGACGTTAAGTGATCTGCCATGGCTCCAGGTAAGTAGCGATTCTGATTTATTTTAGGTACTTTGACTATGCCAGTAAAATAAAACATTACGTCGTTTCTCTTTTCAATAAAATTACTATTAACTTCTTCTAAGTTAAAAATATTAGAAAAATGTTTCTTAATTAGAGGATAGAAACGTTTCCTAACATTTCTTGCCTTATCTTTTGTATTTAATAAATATGCAGTGCCAGTGGGTCTGGATTTATCTGAATTGATGCCGCGATCGATCAAAAGTTTTGCTTGTTTGAAATTTTTTGCAGCAAGCAGCATGCTCGGTCTAAAGCCAAAATGAAGAAAGGGCTTTAGGCTCGTACTATTGTAATAGGGGCTCTTTTTTGTCAGTTTGCAGCGAGTGGCACAGTATTCAGTTTTATAGCCAAAGGTAATCGCGCTAGTCATCGACATGCAGCCAACCCGATAAGGCGTACGCCAGGCAATAGCGTAGGCTTGTATTCGCTTGTGGGTTTTTTTGACTATTTCCATTCTAATTTTATTAAACTGCGATGCATTGATGTATCCCGGGATTTTTTCTTTTAAAGTAAAGTTAATGTAAATCATATTTTCGAGTGGTATTTTACGCGCGAGCTGATAGTATTCGCCAATTTTTACACTAAGCGGGTCGGCTTTATTTATTATTACGCCTAGTTCTGCCGCGGTGAGATGTGTTTTTGGTAGAGCAAGTCGAATTTTACCTCTTTTGTTGCTCGTTTTGTCACTTATTTTGTTACTAGGCGCTGCGTTTACAGCCAAGCTTGTAAGGCAGAAAAAAATTAACATCTGATATTTCAGTTTGATCATTATTAACTCTGACATTTAGGGCAATAATAGCTACTGCGTTGATTGAGTTTAATTTGTTTTATAGCTTGATTGCAACTAGGGCAGGGTAAATCATTCTTGTCATAAACATTGAGTTTTTGGGCAAAATACCCTGGTGCCCCATCTGATTTGGTGAAATCACGTAATGTCGTGCCACCGTATTTAATTGCTTTAGTTAATACTTTCTGAACTGCTTGTACTAGTAAACCATAGCGTTTTTTACTTATTCGACCCGCAGCGCGACGCGGGTCTATACCAGCAAGGTAAAGCGCTTCACTTGCGTAAATATTGCCTACACCAACTAAAATTTTAGCATTCATGATAAACGATTTTACACAGACTGTTTTTTTTCTGGATTGTTGAAATAGGTAAGTGTCATCAAACTTTTTGCTTAAAGGTTCAAGTCCAAGATCGATTAGGCGAGGATGTAAGAGGGGGTTTTGTGCGGTCCAAAATAGGGCGCCAAATTTTCTTGGATCGCGATATCTGAGCAATATATTGCAGCTTAATATAATGTCTACATGGTCGTGTTTTTCGGCCGGGACGTGGTCTTCTAAAATTCTTAAGCTCCCCGACATGCCCAAATGTATTATCAGACAATGAGATTTGGTTTTTAATAATAAATATTTTGCTCGACGTTCAACTTTTAGGATGGTTTGATTGGGAAGTTGTTGCTCTAACTCTTTTGGAATTCGCCAGCGCAGCTTATACTCACGAACAATAATATCTTTAACAGTTGCGTTAAGAATATGTGGCTCTATGCCGCGTCGAGTGGTTTCAACTTCGGGTAACTCAGGCATGGTAGATTAGTTTAACAGCTTAGTGAGACAGGCTAATATTATACTGCAATACTAAACAATTAAGCTAGGAATTGGTTAATTTAGACGAGATAAACGCCGGCGTGGAAAATAATAGGCGCTTATGAAGAGAAAGAAAGGAATTAGACAAACAAAAATGAATGCCTGAGTTAAGATTTGTTGATAATTGAGATCAAGCGCGGTATCTCGGCGAGGTGCTGATTGAATACTGATCAGCTCATCGTAGTGTGAGAGCCAATGAAATAGGTTTATGGCGAATTGTTGATTAGCTCCATTTTCGATATAGCGATTGCTTAGGAAATCACTATCACCAATAACAACTATTCTTTGGGTATTCTTTTTATTATTTATTTTTCGAGTCAATGCATAAGCCAAAGTGAACGGACCTTTGCGGTCAGCAGTATCAAAATTAAATTGCTTATACTTATTGTTGTTTAGTTGAGTTTCACTCCAACTACGTGAGCTAGATCTTAATAATTCTTGGAATTGAAATGGATTTGCTCGATTTGATTTCCTAATTTTTAATGCGGAGCTAACCGGAAAGACAGTATTGCCGCCGAACAAGTCTGAAGCGATGCGATTATTTTTTGGGTAGTCATTTATTACTAAATACGCGGCGTGTTTGCCAGATAATTGTGAGTCCAATACGACACCAGGAATAATTTCTATACCTAAGCGGGCAGAAATTAAATCCATTCCTGGGCTAAATCCTGGGTCGTGTAACCAAAGTAAATTACCGCCTTGATTAATATAACGTAATAATTGTCGAATTTCACTTAGTGCTAGGTTTTGCTTAGGTGCAGCAATCACAATCAGTGAAGTGTTTTTAGGAATTGTTTTAGTACGTAGTAGATTAATAGTTTGTACATGTGTCTTATGTTGCTTTAACATTTTTGCATATTTGCTGAGTTCCTTGTAAGGGCTTTTTTCGCCATGGCCTTGCAAAAAAGCGACCCATGTTTCTCGATTGTAGGAAAGCTGTAATAGCGCATTCATAATCACTGATTCATCTAACTTACTAATAGATTTAAACCTATCTCCATACATTACCACTATTTCTTGACTGCGTTTAACCTTGTATTTTTTTGCGATTAGCAAATCTCGTGTTGAGTCGAAATATTGCACGTCAATATTTTGATCATAATGCTTAAAGCGTGAGAAAAAATTTCTAATTGTTTTCTGATCCAAAACAGATGTAATGTGTTTAGTATTATTAGCGTGTTTAGCAAAAAAAACTTTGAATGAAATTTTGGCCTTAAGCTTGGATAGTATTGTTTTGCTTTCGGCACTTAAAGAGTGAATTTGATTTTTACTTACATCAAGCATTAAATAATATTGAGAACTAATCCAAAACAGCATGAACGCTACTGAGCAGACAAATAAATACTGACTGTATCGGTTTTGAATAAGTTTATGAGTAAATGCCTTATACATCTTCGAACCGAATTCGATTAATTCGCATTTGCGATAATTTTAAAAATAGGGCGATTACTATTATAAAAAATAGTATATCACTGCTACTGGCTAGTCCATGTATCAAGTTTTCAAAGTGACGAATAAGTGATAAATAATTGATTATACTGTCTAGCCAATCAATGCGTGTATTTGCCAGGAAGTCAATTAGTAAGAAAAACAATAAACACAAACTGGAAGCAAAACCAGCAATGAGTGGTTGTTTGATAATGCTCGAGATATAAAAGGCAATTGCGCAGTAGCTGGCTAATAACAGAAAGCCGGCAGCAAGAGTTAATGTGACTTTTGCCCATTCAAGCGAGCTTGACCAAGATAAAACAATAATCATTAAGCTAAGTAAGCAGATTATACAAAAAATAAAAATTAGCATAGCGCTGAATTTACCTAATACGATACGCCAACTTGATATAGGCGCGGTAAAGAGTAAATTAATGCTATGATTGTTTCGCTCAAAGGCCAGCAGTCTTAAGGCGAGCAAGGGCACAAGAAATAGTGAAATATAGATTAACACCGCGACCAGTAAGGCAGCTATTTCATAGCTTACTCCATGCGTAGTGACTTGGTATTTTATTTTGTTAAAGTAATTGCTGAGCAAAAGAAAATAAGAAAGACCGAGTAGTATTTGGCTGCTTGCGAGTAACGACCAGCCAAAAGGAGTACGGAAAAGCGCGATAAAGTCATTGCGAGCTATGGTAAACATAGTTAATTTTCTCCAATGACTCGGTCAAAAAGTAAATCCAAACTTTGTTCTTGCGGATGTATTTCATTTAGATTCCAACCAGCTTGTAGAGCAGTGTGCATAATAGTTTGGCTTAGCCCTTGATTTGCATGACCTCGTTGGCCATAAATCGTAAATTTATGTTTGTCGTGCTGCTCAACTTTGTCGACGCCGGCGATTGAATTTAACTTCTCGAGATTGGGTGGTGTAGCGAACTTCACAAAGAGACATTCTGTTTTAAATGAATAATCTAAATCGCTAAGCTCTCCTTGATATACAGCCTTGCCTTGATTGAGAATCATAAGCTGTTGGCAGCAAGTTTTTACGTCTTCGATTTGGTGGGTGGAAATAACGATAGAATGATCGACAGCAAGTTCTTTAATTAATTGTCGCATTTGTTTTAAGTGGCTTGGATCTAAACCATCACCAGGTTCATCTAATAAGATTAATTTTGGTTGATGTAATATGGATTGTGCGATAGCAATTCGTTGTTTAATGCCCTTGGATAAGGTTTTAATGACTCGTCGAGAAAATTTATTCAATCCACAGCGCGTCTTTGCGAAGTCGAGCTGTGAGCTGCAAGTTTTAGTTTTAAAACCGTATAGTTTTGCTGCGTAAAGTAAATATTCGTCTACTGTCATGGCAAGGTATAAGGGTGGATGTTCCGATAAATAACCAATTGATTTGCGTTGTCTTATATTGCATGGGTTTAGAGTTTCACCTGATAATGTGATAGACCCCTGTTGTGCTTGGATGACGCCAGCGAGTAGTCTTAATAAGCTACTTTTGCCTGCACCGTTCGGCCCCAACAAGCCTAGTACTTGGCCTTGCTTTAGCTCTAGGCTTACGTCTCGAATTCCGAGTTGATTAGCGTAGAGGTAGCTTATATTGTTTGCTGTTAATAAGGTGGTGTTATCCATAGAGATTAAGCATGCCAATTATGGGCCATATATATAAGGGTACCTCTAATTGTGTCTATTTGCACGCTGGCGGCGTTGTCGAACTTTTTAAAATGCGGGGTCGTGCAGCGATAAACTGCGTGTAAACTGCGCTTTTAAAAAGTTCTCCGCCTTGCCAGCGCACAAATATCCTAATTTTTAGGGGTGCCCTTAAGACGTACGACAAATACCCAATTGAAATAATTGAATTATTTGTTGTTAGGGTCTAGCCCGCATTTCTCACAGCCCATCTACTGCGACGGCCCAATTGCATACTATGACTCGTTTTCACTCGGTCCAAGCGCTCGACATAGTG
>QIKQ01000031.1 GCA_003233075.1 Gammaproteobacteria bacterium | reverse complement strand
CTGCGCACTTCTCGGTCGTGAAAACGTGTCATAGCATACCCTTGAACCGTCTCGCTACGAAGTGCTGTGAGAAAAGCGGGCTAGACAAACTTAAATCAAAATCAGCACTTCTATCTGTAATTAGTAAAAGCATTAGTGACTTCGAGTGACACTAAGATGAGTTAGGCGGGTAGTTATTTTCTCATTTTTATTGGAAATTTCCACGACAATTGAACGGTGTGCCCAGATAGAATTAGATTTATCCGCTTTATATCATTTACTTAGACGTTGTGTGAGGAGCATTTTTATGTCGTTAAGATTTTAAAATGATGTTGATCCCGCGCTTTGTTCTGATCTCGAAATGAAGTGAGGTGAATCAGTGCGATGTATGTAACAAAAATTAAGAAGTTTAGGGCTTATAAACTGAAATAGACTTGATATCTTTTCCTTTTACTTTCCTGTACTTTTAATCTAGGTTTAACCAAAGAGGGCTTTATGTCGCGGAGGCCATGGAGAAGGTGAGACCGGAACGGTCGAGAGGCTGGCCTGGGCCGCGAGCGACCGCAAGCTACTTTTTGAGTGCTTTGTAGCCCGTCAGGAGGCGATAAACTATCGCCGAGTGCGGGAAAAGTAAGAGAATACTCGTTAGGTTAAAATTTAGAATTAATGTCTCAATATGTATTGGCATAAGTTTGTTGTGGTCTAATGAATTTGTACACCGAAATGGGATAAACTAATCCATTTCGGTGTACAAATGCGGGGTAGTTTATTAAAAGCAATGTCTGATTTCTTTTAGCGCGTGAAGAAGGATTTAAAACGCCCAGTTGATTTACTGAATTCAGCCATGTCGAGTTTGAAGTCTTTTTTAATACTCTTATTCTTATTGATAAATTCACCCCAATAACGTTTACAGACTGCCAAGGTGAAGTCTTCACCGCGGCCTTTTGCGATTAGGCTATTGTAGTCATTTTTTTCAAAGAATTGATTTTCTTCATTGAGGAATTCGCCATAGTCGGTAAATTGACCGTCATCAGCCGAACCTGCAGCGGAGCGGATAAGTTCACCGTTTTCGTATAAGCTATAACCCCATAGTTTGACTGTACTGTGTAGGACAATCGCGAGCACCTGACCATGCGGATAGTAGTCCAATATCTTTTCTTTAATGCGAATGTATTTTGGATCTCGGTTGGGAATTAATTTTTGCTTATCATCAGCAAAAAGCTCACAGGCGAGATTTGCTTCACAAAGTATAAAGCCTTGTTCATAAGCGCCAATAAACAGTTCTTTGTTTTGGGTATTCACTTCTTTATCAAAATTAAGATAACTTATTTGTCGATAGTTTTTGAAACCTAGCTCATCAAGCAGTTCATGTGCGCGCGCATTGATGTGCTTCGGTTTTGAGTCAAAATAACTGGTTTTTTTTTCGGTTGCAAAAATTGCAAAACTTTTCCATGCCATTATTAAGATCTCTTTTTGGTGATATTATTTTTATAAACTAACGTGCTAAATCTAGATTTTGGATTATACGTGGCAAAAGTAACGTTGGCACCTTTGACTGTAAAATCTCAATATATGATTATTTAATGTACAAATAAACTGGGTATTTTACAACAATGTAAATTTAATAAACTTGACGTAATCTTGTGTGGTTTAGGTTGGTCGAATTATTGCAGGTATCTCTGGCTAAATTCGAGTTTTGCTGCGGCAAAATCTTTAAATTATCCTATATTATTGAATAGGCTTTTACCGAAGGTTTGGTTTAATGAAACCTATTAAATTTTATTACATACTAATAAGTATCTTGTGTTTTGCCTTGAGTGCGAATGCGAGCAAGGTCTCTGATCCGCAAGACTCATTCGAAAAAGCGATGAAGTTGCGTAAGCAGGGTAAGTTATCGGCTTCGGTCGAAATATTTCAATCTATTTTATTGAATCACCCGCAATTGCAGCGAGCACGTTTGGAGTTAGCGGTAGCCTATTTTCAGCAACTTAATTTTATTCGAGCAAAAAAACTTGCCACTATTGTTCTCAAAGATCCCAAAACGCCTAAAACAGTAAAACTGAAAATCAAACGTTTTTTATCAAAAATAAAATCGCTAGGTCCAAGGCACACATGGACACCGAGTATTTCACTTGGCTTTATGTACGATTCAAATGTAACTGCCGGGCCTGATAATTCTGTGTTAACTGGATTTCCAACTTTATCTGTCACAACCAAACAAAGTGATCAAGCCTTGACTAGCCAGTTGGGTTTATCACATCGGTATATATCGGGCAAATCTTATTCAATCGGGAAACAGAAAGCTGGCTTTTTATGGTTAAGTCAATTTAATTACTACGATGTCAATTACAATAGTCAAGACAGCTTAGATTTGAATGTTATTTCGCTTAGTACCGGGCCAGCACTCATAGTCGCTAATAAATGGCGTGCCGCTATTAATTTGCAATTAGACAGTACTCGTTTGGGTGGAGAAAAGTATGCATCGTATACCGCCTTGAATCCTAATCTCACTTTAATTAATAAGTCAGGAAAATCTGAAATCGGCATTGATTTATTTATTCAGTCGCGCTCATACGATAGGTCGATTGATCTTGGTCGAGATAGTCAGTATTACGCGATTGGGTTTAGTTATGGCGTATTAAGCGTTTCCGATAAATTTTCGTATCAAATCGGATTGCGGCCTTTTAAAGAAGACGCCGATTTGGCCCAATATTCAAATTCAGGTATTGAATGGTTTGGCGGCTTCAGTTACAGAAAATCCCAAAATACTATAATGCTATTACGTTACTCACGAAAACCAATAAAATTTGATGGTTTGGAGACGGGGCTGAGTGTAAAAAGAGATGAGAAACTGGACCGAATTGTGCTTGGTATTGAACATACGTTTAGCTCAGGTCGCTTTAAAGGCTGGGCTGTAAAAGCCTATTCGACTTTTACAAATAATAGCTCGAACGTAGGGTTATTTGATTTTGATCGATTGCAGAACGTTATTTCTCTGAGTAGATCTTTCTAAACTAGTTCAATTTTTATCATTTTAATCTAGGTAAAACATCACAAGTCGATAAGGGATTGTAATATGAAATTCTCAATGCTGCTGCTAATTAGCTTCGTTTTTATGGTCAGTCAAGTTCAGGCTGATTCCGTCTATCAATGGGGACATTGGCAATCAGATGAAAGTGCAAGAAAGAAAATCGCGGAAGGTGCTGATCCTTCAGATGTAACCGAAGCGCCTGAGGCTGGAATTTCGACACCCAGGTTTACTTCTACTTTTAATATCTATCCAGATAATCCCAATATTTCTCCAGAGGGTCTTCCCCGACGCAATACCCCTGCGGTTCGACCTAGTGGACCAACAGCGGTGAGTAACCGACGAGGCAATGGTGGTTTGCCTACAGGTGGTCTTCTGCCGTAAATAAAGGTTTTATAGGTTTACTTTGATAATGTTTTCCTCATCGCCTGATACATCTGGATAAGGTTTGCCAATGTAATGCCCCTGCATGCCATCGATGTTTAAAGTTTTTAGAGTGTGCCATTCGACTTCCGTTTCGACGTATTCGCCAATCACTTTGATATCCAAGCCGTGAGCAATCTCGACAATTGATTTTAAAAAGAATTGATTATCTTCGTTTCTTTCGATGTTGTGAACATATCCACCATCAATTTTAATGTAATCAATTTTAGTGTTAAGCAGATAACCAAAATCAGGTGAACCAGAACCAAAATGATCAAGCGAAAATGCGCAACCTAATTCGCGCAAGCGATGAATGGTAGCTTTAATATCATTGAGCTTACTGGTCACACTGTATTCTCGCATTTCAAAAATTATGCATTGTGCTCGGTGAGGGTGATCTGTCAATAAAGCAGTCAGCCATTCTGTAAAGGCTGGATCTTGGATTGATGAACTCGATAAATTGACAGCATAATGAAGCTGATTTTCATCGCCCATGGATTCAAATAGTTTTTCGATAACAACGAGATCTATCGCAGTGGCTAGGCCAAAGCGCTGCGCCATTGGCAAGAAAGTGCCTGCGTTTAATAGATTGCCATCTTGGTCAGGTAGGCGGGCTAACACTTCATAATGTAATATTTCATTGTTTATGCTTTTAACGGGTTGGTAATGCAGAACCAAAGATTTATCATCAATCACTTGTTTAATAAGTTTTTGCCAAGCGCCAGCACTATGGACGGGTTCTTGTGATAAATTTTGTTCATCGTATATATGCCAATGATTGGGGCCTTTGACTTGAGCTGCACGTAAGGCCATGTCTGCCATCGACAATAATTCTGTACTATTTTGATTGCCATCAAAAAATGAAATGCCAACATGAATAGTAGCCTGGTCATCAATCTTGTTCATGTAATGCAATTGCTCGAATTCAGTATGTAGTTTATCAGCTAATTTTTTGGTTTCGTCAAAACCAATATTGGGAGCCAAGAGGGCAAATGAAGCTCCGCTGACACGCGCAAGGCAAATGCCAACAACAGGTTTACTGCATTTCTTTAAGATTGCACCAATTTTAAAAAGTAGCTCATCCGCTTTAACATAGCCATAATGTTGGTTGTATTCTTTAAAATCGCTAATCTCGATTAACATTAAAGTGCCACTATCAAATTCTTCAGGTGTTTTAATTAAGTGATCCATTTGCTCCGCAAAGTAACGTCGGTTTTTTAGTTCGGTCACGGAGTCTTGGTAGGCCCGTGTCCGCATTTGTTCAGTTAATTCAGTCTGTGCTTCAAGCATTTGCGATACTTTGGTTGACATTTTATTCATCGTTGTGGCGACGCTCTTTAGTTCAGGCGTACTAGGTATCTCATCTTGGATAACAAAATTACCTTTCGATATTTCATTTGCTTGTGCTTGAAGTGAGGTGATCGGGTTCATCAGATAACGAATCAAAAAGAATATTGCGCTAAATGATAATAGTCCAATGATACTCAGCCACCATAAACTATCAGTAAAGATTTGCCATAGTTCTTGATAAGCTAAGCCAGGGTGTGAACTAACAATGATTTGCCCTGATCGCCGAAAGGAAGGCGTGATAATCTCCTGTTTGCCGACAGGCGTCTTTAACTCAATTAAGCTAACAAACCATCTAGGCACGTTTTTTATCGCGATAGAATCCATTTCACGTTTAACTAAGGTTTTGCCTTTAACGGTGCGTATATGTATGCGGCTGTAGAATCCACGATCATAGATTGCATTGACGATTGATTTTAGTTTTTCAATGTCTTCGCTGACAATACTGTCCGATATCGATTTGGCTAATGAGGTTGCTGTGTCTTGAGAACTTATTTGTAATTGCTGGGACATGTAATGACGAGTATTAGAAACGGTAATACTCAGAATGCCAATAAAGACGAGTGCGAATAATGCACATATTACCAAAATAAGTCGTTTTGCTAAGCTCATAAACAACCTCTTGCTGTATTAGATTTGTTGACTAATGTTGAATAGCGATTTTACGTTTTTGTCTTTTCATGCGCTGACGTAGTTTTTTCCAGAGACTAATGCGAGTCGAGCTGCCAATCATTTCGCCTCGACCTTTTAATTGCTGTGATAACCACAAATAGTCTCCGTTAAAGCTATAGACTGGTGTTAAATCTGAACGATTCGAGCCCAATTTTATTTTTTTGTCTAAGTTGTCTAATATAAGTGGTTCACTGTCCGCTTCATGGTAATAGGCTAGAATCATGTGTGCTTTATTAACCGTATTCGCTTTTACATAGACAAGTCGCATTTTAGAGCTTGGTATGCCAAGCGATCGTAAGGTAAAATATTTAGCAATCGAGATATCTTCGCAATCACCTCCATTGGTAATGAGCATTTCTATTGGTGTTGCCCAGTAGTCGGCTTTACCCCAATGTTGGCTATCGTTTACAAATCTAATCCGGTTAATAAAATTATTTACAATTTTTAACTTTTCCAATTCAGTTTGCGTTTGGTTGTGATCGATTAGCTCTTTCCAGCGCCTGACGCGACGTTCAACTTTATTGCCATACTGTTTTTTAATTGCGCGCAGCTGCTTTTCACTAGGGGCGATATTCTCAGCTATTACAATAGTAGTATAGATAGCAAAAACTGCGCCTAATATAAGGAATCTAATTTTGTAAAGAGTAGACCGGATTTTTCGGAGTATTATCATGGATTAAACAGCACGTAATTATTACCCGATTATTCAAGTACTTCGCGAAAAAAGCGCGACATTAACAATATGTTTCATTCCATGAAAATCGAAATTTATTTCGATTATTAGTATTTTCCAGTTCTTAAAAATTTATCGGCAAAAAATTGACACACTGAACCAGTATTTTCTATTGATTGTTGTTTTTGAGTCATTTTTATTTGCCTGCTGGTATTTATTTTATATCAGTAACAGAATGCAGGGTTTTTATCAGTGCCCTAGCGGCATTTGATAAGCTATGGTCCGGATGTGTCACTATGCCCAGTGGTCGGCGGATCTCCAGTTCTTTTATTCTTAGAATTTTTAAGTCTCGATCGATCATTGTTTTTGGCAAGACTGACCAGCCTAAGCCTACACTGACGAGCATTTTAATCGTTTCCAGGTAATTGGTTGCCATCGAGGAACTAAGAGTTAAATCTATTTTTGTCAGTACGCTTTCTAATAAGCTGCGAGTAAAAGTTCCTTGGGCTGGTAGTATTGCATCAACTTGCGCTATTTGTTGTAGGCTCACTTTTTTTAATTTAGCGAGTTCATGATTAGGACTAATGACAGGTAAAAGTTGATCCACCCATAATGTATCCAAAACTAAGGCTTTTTTGTTGGCTGCGCCTTTGTCGGTCGGCAGAGTCACTATGGCTAATTCAATATGGCCTTGTTCGACATGGCGACAGGCTTCTTCCGAGTCCTGAAATTCAATGTTTAGCTCTGCCAAAGGGTATTCTTGCTTAAACTGTTTCAATACTTTGGGCAAGCGATGTAATCCAATGTGATGACTAGTGCCAATCTTTAAAGTACCGCTTACTTCTTGATTTAAATTGCTTAATTGCCTTTTGCAGTCATCAATTGCTAATAAGATTTGTTCAGCACGTGGCAATAAAAGGTTTCCCGCTTCCGTTAAGCGAGTGCGATGACCAATTCGATCGAATAATTTAACACCCAAAGAAATTTCGAACTGGGATATTCGTTTGCTGATTGCCGATTGAGTAATGAATAATTGAGCGGAGGCCTGGGTGAAAGATTGATGTTTTGCAACGGCTAAGAATGCGTTCAGTGAATCTGTATCCATGCCTATTTTCTCATTATGAAGTTAATGTAGTCTTATTATAGTATTCCCATTGGGAATAGAATGCATGAAAATAATGAATTTGTGTAATAATGCGATAGGGCCTATTATACCAACATAGGTAATACATAAGATTTAGCTACCCCGCAGCTTGCTGCGGGCACAACCCATTGGGGGTTTAAAGGGGGAGAATGGAATTATCCCCCCCATATAAATTGGGCTTGCCCGTGCGAATTCACTTCGCGCGGAGCGAAATCTATTAGGAAACAATACCCTGTCCGCTTGCGGCGGGGTAGGTTATTTGACGGAGCTTAAGTTAATGGCAGCAAGAACACTTTATGACAAATTATGGGATGCACATGTAGTGCGAAATGATGCTGAGGCTTCCTTATTATATATAGATCGTCATCTTGTACACGAAGTTACTTCACCCCAAGCATTTGCAGGCTTACGGCTTGCTAGTCGTGACGTTTGGCGTGCAAGTTCAGCATTAGCGACACCCGATCATAATGTACCAACGACGGATCGCTCGAAAGGAATCGTTGACCCAATCTCTCGCATCCAAGTAGAAACTTTAGGTCAGAACTGCCGGGATTTCGGCATTACTGAATTTGATATGAATGACAGACGCCAGGGCATTGTCCATGTCATTGGTCCTGAGTTAGGTGCGACCTTGCCAGGTATGACTTTGGTGTGCGGTGATTCGCATACATCAACACACGGTGCTTTTGCCGCGTTGGCATTTGGTATTGGTACTTCAGAAGTGGAGCATGTCTTAGCAACACAATGTTTGCTGCAAAAGAAATCCAAAAACATGAAAGTGGAAGTAAGCGGAGAGTTACATTCTGGCGTGACTGGCAAAGATATCGCTTTAGCGATTATTGGTAAAATTGGTACGGCGGGTGGTACTGGATATACTATTGAGTTTGCTGGTAATGTGATAGAAGAATTAACGATGGAAGGGCGAATGACACTTTGCAATATGACAATCGAGGCGGGCGCTCGAGCGGGCCTAATTGCGGTGGATCAAAAAACAATCGATTATGTTAAGGGCCGAGTTTATGCGCCTAGCGAAGAGCACTGGTCGCAAGCGGTAGAGACTTGGTTAGATTTAAAATCCGATCCGGACGCAAGTTTTGATCAGCTTGTTAAGTTAGATGCGAAAGATATTAGCCCGCAAGTTACTTGGGGCACCTCACCTGAAATGGTCGTGGGTATTGAAGGCTCGGTACCTGATCCTGCAAAAGAAAAGGATAATGTTAAGCGTGAAAATATGCAACGCGCTTTGGACTACATGGGTCTAAAGGCAAACACAGCGATCACAGAAATTAAGCCAGACAAAATTTTTATCGGTTCTTGTACTAATTCACGCATCGAGGATATCCGCATTGCAGCGCAAATGGTGAAAGGTAAAAAGGTAGCGACTTCGATAAAGCTGGCGATGATTGTGCCTGGTTCTGGCCTAGTAAAGCAACAGGCTGAACAAGAGGGTTTAGATCTAATTTTTATTGAATCAGGGTTTGAATGGCGTGAGCCAGGTTGCTCGATGTGTTTGGCGATGAATGCCGATCGATTAGAGAGCGGCGAACGCTGTGCATCCACTTCAAATCGAAATTTTGAAGGTCGACAAGGGCAGGGTGGTCGAACTCATTTGGTTAGTCCGGCAATGGCGGCAGCAACGGCAATTGCAGGACATTTTGTTAATTTTACTGCTTGATTAGGCGATAGTTATGCGACAATTTAATAAACACACAGGTAAGGTCGTACCATTAGATCGCAGCAATGTCGATACTGATCAGATCATACCAAAACAATTTTTAAAATCGATTAAGCGTTCAGGGTTTGGTCCTAACTTATTTGATGATTGGCGTTATTTAGACAGCGGCGAACCTGGAATGGATAATTCTATTCGACCAGTCAATCCAGATTTTATTTTAAATAAAGATTGTTATCAGGCCGCAAGCATATTGCTAACGCGTGAAAATTTTGGCTGTGGTTCATCTCGCGAGCACGCGCCTTGGGCATTAGATGATTATGGTTTTCGAGTGATAATAGCGCCTAGTTTTGCTGATATTTTTTATAGTAATTGTTTTAAGAACGCCTTGTTGCCTATTCAACTAAGCGAGGAACAAGTTAATAATTTATTTGAAATATCCAGTTTGGAGCAGCCAATTAATTTGCTGATTGATTTAGAACAGCAAACAATTACGATTCCCAATGGCGATATTTTGAAATTTGAAATAGATAATTTTCGTAAGCAATGTTTACTCGATGGTCTCGATGAGATTGGCTTAACAATGCAATATCAAGATGAAATTAAAAAATACGAAGAACAAAGGCGTAAACAGGCCCCTTGGTTGTTTGTTGAAATAAAGGCATAAGCATATGAGTAAAAAAATAGCGGTACTCGCAGGCGATGGCATTGGACCAGAAATTGTCGCTGCAGCCGTAAAATTATTAGAGCATTTACGTCAGGAAGAAGGTTTATCGTTAGAATTAGAAAGCGCCTTAGTCGGGGGTTGTGCTTACGATGAATATGGCTCTCCTTTACCGCAAGCGACACTCGATATAGCAAAGCAAGCAGATGCCGTCTTGTTGGGTGCTGTGGGTGGCCCAAAATGGGAATCCTTGGATATTGCCGATCGCCCGGAAAAAGGCTTGCTAGGTTTGCGATCTAATTTAGGTTTATTTGCCAATTTACGCCCGGCTATTTTGTATCCTCAACTTGCCGAGGCGTCAAGCTTAAAACCAGAAGTTGTCTCCGGCTTAGATATTATGATAGTGCGTGAACTGACCGGCGGTATTTATTTTGGCGAACCCCGGGGAATTAGAACTCGCAAAGATGGCTTGCGTGAAGGTTTCAATACTTTGATCTACAACGAAGCAGAAATTGAGCGCATTGGCCGAGTCGCGTATGATATCGCCTTGAAACGAGGCAAACGAGTTTGCTCTGTTGATAAGGCAAATGTACTCGAATGCACAGAATTATGGCGTTCCGTGATGCAAACTATTGGCAATCAGTTTCCAGAAATTGAATTATCACATATGTATGTTGATAATGCTGCGATGCAACTTGTGAAAGAACCGACGCAGTTTGATGTGATGGTCACGACCAATATGTTTGGCGATATTCTCTCCGATGCGGCTGCGATGCTAACCGGCTCCATTGGCATGTTACCCTCGGCTTCTTTGGATGCGGATGGAAAAGGCATGTATGAGCCAATTCATGGTTCAGCGCCTGATATAGTTGGCAGCAATACTGCTAATCCATTGGCGACGATATTATCAGTCGCAATGATGATGCGTTATAGCTTAGATTTGCCGGAAATCGCAGATCGAATTGAAAAAGCAGTCAGTGATGTTCTCGATCTAGGTTTACGTACGCCGGACATAATGTCGGCAGGCTGTACCGCGGTGACCACCCAAGCAATGGCTGATGCGGTGATTAAACAGTTGGCTCTTTAGAGTCGAGGTAGATGAAAAATTCACAACAGAAGTTGAAGCGGAATCTACCCCGGCTCTCGGCAACTACTCCTGCGTTGCTCTACCTCCTGCATTTTGGACACGATGTCCTTATGTCGCGAAGCACACGGGTAAGCTGGATAAACGAAAGTGACTCAATGTCACTTTTGTCCAGCGAACGCCCGAGACACGATGTCGAGGGCAGGTCTTTCGAGCGAAGCTACAAAGACTGGCAAGAATAGACTTACATTCAAAGTCTATATTTTATAATTGTAAAACTAAAGATAAGAGTTAATAGAAATGAGTAAAAAATATAATGTTGCAGTAGTCGGTGCGACCGGTGCGGTTGGCGAAACGATGTTGAAAGTGCTAGAGGAAAGAGATTTTCCTGTCGATCAAATCTATTTACTTGCCAGCGCAAAATCGGCGGGGAAGACCAGATTGTTTAACAATAAGCAATGTGTAGTCGAAGATTTAGATAAGTTTGATTTTTCAAAAGCCGATATTGGTTTATTTTCGGCTGGCGCATCAATTTCAAAAATTTACGCACCTAAAGCAGTCGAAGCGGGCTGTATAGTGATTGATAACACTTCGCAGTATCGTTACGACGACGATATTCCTTTAGTGGTGCCTGAAGTTAATCCTCATGCAATTAAAAATTATAAAAATCGTGGCATTATAGCCAATCCTAATTGTTCAACTATTCAAATGTTGGTCGCATTGAAACCGATAAAAGACGCTGTTGGCATTGATCGAATTAATGTCGCTACTTATCAAGCGGTATCCGGTACAGGCAAAGAAGCGATCGAGGAGCTTGCGAAACAAACAGCTCAGTTGCTAAATGGTAAAGACGTAGAGTGTGAGGTCTATCCAAAACAAATTGCCTTTAATGCTTTGCCACAAATTGATGTCTTTATGGATAATGGTTATACCAAAGAAGAAATGAAAATGGTTTGGGAAACACAGAAAATATTTGAAGATGACTCTATAAAGGTAAATCCCACCGCGGTTCGGATTCCAGTATTTTATGGTCATTCTGAAGCTTTACATATTGAAACTAAAAAACCCATATCGGCTGAAAAGGCGACTGAGTTGCTTAATAATGCGCCAGGGATAACTGTTCTAGATGAGCGAATTGATGGCGGTTACCCGACGGCAGTGACTGACGGTGCGAATAAAGATGGTGTTTATGTAGGCAGAATTCGTAATGACATTTCATTTGAGAGGGGTTTAGATCTTTGGGTGGTAGCCGATAATGTCCGTAAGGGTGCTGCTACGAATAGTGTGCAGATTGCCGAAATTTTGGTAAATGATTACATGTAAAGTATAGAATTCTCAAATAAATAGACTATAAACTATAGAAAATTACTTAATTTTATGTAAGTATTTAATAGGCAGACTTCTTGCAAGGTTTTTTGTTAAAGAGTTTGCGTTTGGGTGTTAGCGAATTAGATTAGGAAGTGCTGGAATTATTTAGCATTTTTTAAATTACAAGCTAAAGTAAAAATAGAGTAAATTAAGGGTATTATTTAGTATTCGAGTGGCAACGGAGTGTTAAACTTAAAATCTGGTTGTTGTTTAAAATCTTCTCGACTTATTTGGTTGGTAGATTTTTGAAAACAACTTGTAAGTTTTACTGATGGAGACTGCACGAGGACTAGCTAGGGAGTCATTATGTTGCGGAATATGTTTAAAATAATTGTGTTACTCAGTTTGGCAGCACCTTTTGGTGCATTTGCTTTAGGTCTTGGTGATATCAATTTAAAATCTTATTTGAATCAGCCACTCAAAGCTGAAATCGAATTATTGTCAATTGATTCTAGCGAATTGAATAATCTCAAAGTTAAGCTAGCTTCGCCAAATGAGTTTAAGAAATTAAAAATTGAATATAGCGCAAAGCTCGCAAACTTAAAGCTTTCTGTGGTAAAAAAAGCAAACGGTGTACATTATATTCAGATTCGATCAGCCGCTAGCATTAGAGAACCTTATCTTAATTTACTTTTAGAAGTATCCTGGAGTAACGGTCGAATTTTACGTGAATATGCGTTGTTAATTGATCCGCCTATATTTATTCCAAACAAAAGCCGGCAAATAGCAACGAAAGCTGAGCCTGAAAAACCCAAAAAGAGCTCTAGCAGTTCTAATTTAGGGTTTCCTAGCGGCAAAGACGCAGGTAAAGACAAGTCAGGTGACAATCCCTATATTGATCAAGAAGAGCAAGTTGCCAAAAAAGAAAAACTGCAGCCTGAACAAAGTTTCACCCGTGGTGATCGACCAAGAGCGACAGATAAAGACAATGCAGCCTTTGCAAAGGAAGAGGATAAATATCCGCGCGGCATTCCACTCGGCTTAGATAAAAATGACGAAGGCATAAACATTGCTGATCTAGGGGATGATAGCGGCAATAAGCATAGAGTTAAATCCGGTGAAACCATGATGGCTATAGCCAAGCGTTTTAAACGCAAGGGCAGTTTAATGCAAACCATGATGGCAATAAAACGCGCCAATCCTAACGCATTTATAAATAATAATGTGCACTTAGTAAAAGCAAATGCGCAGCTCGTCATTCCTGACTCAGAAACCATAGACGCTCTTTCTAATGCAGATGCGATGCAACAATACCAAGCTCAAACTGATGTTTGGCGGCAAGGCGATCAATCGCCTGTTACTATTGCTAAAGTAGCACGAAAAACGACAGGTCCTAAAAAAGGCATATTTAGACTTGAAGCACCGAGCAACGAAAAAGCCAAAGGTGTTGCTGATAGCGCGCAAAATAGTAAATCTAAGGCTGATAGTAAAATCGCTTCAGCGGATACAACTAACTCTGATTTAGCAACTGTAAAGCGTAATAATAAACTTGAAGATTGGAATATTCGCGCTGAAAAATCGAAAAAAGAATTATTAAGTCAAATTAAAGAAAAGAAACGTTTGTTAGACATTAAGTCTTCAGCGATGGCATCGATGGAAGCATCAGCTGAAAAACGTCAGTTTACTGAGTATTGTAAAAAGAACCCTACCGAAAAGAAATGTATCAAAGTTATTAGAAAATATTGTGAAGACAACAAATACGATAAAAATTGTTTTAAAGTAACGGGCTTTAAGAAAGTAGAGCTCGCGTCTTTAGATAATATTGGCAAGACTCCGGAAAAGCCGTTTAATGAATTGGTCGATTCAAATGCTGGTTTTGTTGCGCAAGTTACCGTACTTTCAAAAAAGTGGCTGAAATATTTTAAAGAAAATCCAGTCATGTCTGCTATAGCGGGTGGCGTTGCACTCTTAGTGTTAATCATTATCTTTTTATTCATACGTCAACATCGTAAGGCACGCACAGAGTTCGAAGAAAGCATTTTGGATTTTGAAGAAGATTCAGCTATGCAAGCAAGGCGACAAAACGTGGCAGCTAGTTCTGTGTCACACGCGACGAGTTCGATTAGTCAAATGCAGAATTCGACCGTACAGCCAGTATCTAACGATCAATCATCCTATCTCAGTGATTTTGTTGTCAGCGGCATGGATGATATTAATTCTGATTCTAAAGAATCTGATCCAATCACTGAAGCAGATGTGTTTTTCGCTTACGGCAAGTACGAAGCGGCAGAAATGTTGATTAAAGAAGCGATTCAAAATGAACCTAACCGTTTAGATTTACGTTATAAGCTTCTTGATATTTACCATGGTTCAAAAAATACAGATTCGTTTGAGTTTGAAGCCAGTGAGCTAAACGACATGGTTGCAAATAAGGATGATCCAATGTGGCAACGTGTCGTTGAAATGGGTCGTGAACTTGCTCCAGCCAATGCACTGTTTTCAGATGGTGTACCAGCCACCGCTGTACCGCCAAGTAATTTTACTGCTGACGCTAAAACAGCTAAGACAGCTGACAGCGCTGACGATTTCGATTTGGATTTTGATTTCGATATAAGTGATCAAACCAATGCAGAAGATTTTGAATCTGAATTGGCTGAACTAGAAAGTAGCTTAGAACATACCGAAAACGTAGTGTCATTTAATCCGGCAGAGAATAATCCAGCGGAATTTGCGGGCAGTGATGTTGGAGAATACGAAGGCGATAGTGCCCTAATGACGGACGTGGATGAAGTGGGTACTAAGTTGGATCTTGCGAAAGCCTACATTGATATGGGTGACCCAGAAGGTGCTCGTAGTATATTAGACGAGGTACTGGAAGAAGGTAATGATAAACAAAAAGGTGAAGCACAAGATTTAATGCAACAAATGGCCAGTTAACCTTGTAGCTCACTATCTAACAATGAATAAGAATGAGGCCTCTGGCCTCATTTTTTTGTGTGATAAATAATAGTAGCCTGCAGGAGCTTTGCGGTCGCTCACGGCCATTCATGGCCTTCGCGACATAAGACCATCGTGGTCAAAAGTGCAGGATGTAGATTTTTGAAAATTAACGTTTCTTCCTGTACTCGGCTTTGCCTCCTACAGGCTACAATATTTTTTAAGGTTGGGATTTATTTTTGCCATGCGAATCGCATTAGGAATAGAATATCAAGGTACGGATTTTCATGGTTGGCAAAGACAGTCGATCAAGATTTCGGTGCAAGTGGTAGTTGAAAAAGCAGTTTCGTCTGTGGCCAATGAAGAAATAAAATTAATTTGCGCCGGTCGAACTGATGCGGGCGTACACGCCTTAGCGCAAGTCGTACATTTTGATACTGATGCTATACGTGAAGATAGGGCTTGGATCTTAGGGGCTAATAATCTTTTACCCGCAAGCATATCCATTATTTGGGCTAAACAAGTTGATGATGATTTTCATGCTCGGTTTTCTGCTCAATCACGCCAATACCGATACATAATTTTAAATACTTTAGCGCGCCCGGCAATATTGAGTAAGCGAGTTTGGTGGATGTATCACAAATTAGATGAAGTCAGAATGCAGCAAGCTGCAAAGGTATTGGTAGGTAAGCATGACTTTAATGCATTCCGAGCGACGCAATGTCAATCGAAAAGTAGCGTTCGAACGATGGAGTATGTTGATATTCATCGTCGTGATGATTTTATTTATTGCGATATAAAAGGCGACGCATTTTTACATCATATGGTGCGTAATATTATTGGATCATTAATGCGAGTCGGCCAGAGTCTGGAGGAAATAGGCTGGATATCTGAAGTTCTCGCCAGTTTAAACCGCAATGAAGCAGGAATTACTGCACCCTCATCGGGTTTATATTTGGTTGGTGCATATTATGCCGAGAAGTACCAAATTCCACCGCCACCTAAAGCGATTAGTTTTGATAATTAAAAAACAATTTTCCTATATAACACGTCCTTAAATAACTATGTTAGAATCCTCGCTCGGCTGCGTTAAGGCTTGATGTAGTGGCTCAGTAACAACGGGTTTTGAGATATTCCGCCAACAAAATGTCAAGACTTGAGTAAATTACTAATAGTTGCCCTTTGATGTGTGGCCCTGTTTAGGACTAATGTCTAACTAATATGCGAACCCGGGTTAAAATCTGTGGTATTACTTCTGTAGAAGATGCTCAAGCAGCTGCCGCTGCTGGTGCCGACGCTTTAGGGCTGGTATTTTTTGCGGCTAGTAAGCGTTGTGTGTCAATCTCACAGGCAGTAGACATAAGAAAAAAACTCCCTGCTTTTGTCACTCTAGTTGGACTATTTGTGGATGAGATCGCAAGCGAAGTAAAAAAGGTGCAAGCGAGTGTCGGCTTAGACTTAATTCAATATCATGGTGGCGAATCTACAGATTATTGCGATCAAATTGAGTTGCCCTACATTAAGGCTGTTAAGGCTAAAAACGAAAACAGTGTGTTGGATTGTGTGCGGCAGTATCCAAATGCAACTGCAATATTGGTAGATAGCTATGTTAAAGGTCAAGCGGGTGGCACTGGAGAAAGTTTTAATTGGAACCTTGTACCGCAATCGGTGGCAGGGCAAATCATATTAGCCGGTGGATTAGACTCAGATAATGTCGGCCCTGCAATTACAAAACTAAAACCGTATGCAGTCGATGTAAGCTCGGGGGTTGAGCAATCTCCCGGTATAAAATCAGGGAAAATGTTAGTTAATTTTATTGAGAGCGTACGTCAGGTTGATAGATATAACTAAAATATCGTAGAAATATTATTTATCAGGAATATTAAATACAAGGTTTAACAGCGGTTGTTTCTGAAAATGTCGTAGATGATGCGTCTACAAGGCAGCTTCGCCTAGTTTATATTATCCGGCGCGGAGTTGCGTACAGCTAAATTAATGCGTCACGGCCACAAAAAGCGCTTGGCGAACAGACATAATTAGGCGTGCGTAGTTAAAGTACCGTGTCAAATATTTAAATCAATTTGGTATTTCATGGGTTAAAATATGAAATATTTGTTTGATTACTGGATACGGTACTTAATCTACGCGCAAATACGCCTTTCCCAGGGACAACTAACTAAAATTTATAGAAGGTGGAAAGCATGTCGACCACGACAGATGAAATAATTAAGGAAAAATCTTGGACGGAAATGCCTGATGAGCGCGGTCATTTTGCCAACTTCGGCGGCGCCTTTGTCGCTGAGACTTTAATGGCGCCAATCGCCGAATTAGTAAAAGCTTACGAGCATTATAAAAACGACCCTGATTTTATTGCTGAATTTGATCACGACCTGGCTCATTATGTCGGTCGTCCATCACCGCTTTATTTTGCCGAAGCCTGGACAAAGAGATTAGGTGGTGCGCAAATCTATTTAAAACGCGAAGATCTTAATCACACGGGTGCACATAAAGTAAATAATACTGTTGGCCAAGCATTACTGGCAAAAAAAATGGGTAAGACTCGGGTGATTGCCGAAACGGGTGCTGGACAACATGGTGTTGCAACGGCGACTGTTGCGGCTCGCTTAGGTATGGATTGTGTCGTTTATATGGGTGAGGAAGATATTCGTCGTCAAACAAGCAATGTCTACCGTATGCGTCTACTGGGTGCGGAAGTTGTACCTGTATACTCCGGTTCTAAAACTTTAAAAGATGCACTAAATGAAGCTTTACGTGATTGGGTTACCAATGTCGATGATACGTTTTATATCATCGGCACAGTTGCAGGTCCGCACCCCTATCCTATGTTAGTTCGCGATTTTCAATCCATTATTGGTCGTGAAGCCAGAGAACAAATATTAGAGCAGGCGGGTCGTTTACCTGACCAATTGATTGCCTGTGTTGGCGGAGGTTCGAATGCAATAGGCTTGTTTTACCCTTTTTTGAATGATGCTGAGGTTAAGCTCACCGGAGTCGAAGGAGCGGGTGAGGGCATTGAAACCGGCAAGCATGCGGCCCCTCTTTGTGCGGGACAATCGGGTGTGTTACACGGCAATCGAACTTATTTGATGGAAGACAAAGACGGTCAGATTATTGAAACTCACTGTATCTCGGCGGGTTTAGATTATCCTGGAGTAGGGCCTGAACATGCATGGTTAAAAGATGTGGGTCGTGCTGAGTATGTTGCAATAAATGATAAAGAAGCTTTGCAAGGTTTTCATGATTTAACACGGATTGAAGGAATTATTCCTGCACTTGAATCCAGTCACGCTTTAGCTTATACAAGTAAAATTGCACCAGCGATGAAAAAAGATCAAATTATTATTGTTAATTTGTCTGGTAGAGGCGATAAAGACATTCATACAGTAGCGGAAATAGAAGGCATTAAAGTATAAGATTACAGTAGCGGAAATAGAAGGCATTAAAGTATAAGATTATAGGGTGCCTCTAAAATTAGGATATTTGTGCACTGGCAAGGCGGAGAACTTTTTAAAAGCGCAGTTTATACGCAGTTTATCGCTGCGCGACCCCGCATTTTAAAAAGTTAGACAACGCTGCCAGCGTGCAAATAGACAATGTTTAGAGGTGCCCTTTACTTTGAAAAGACTAAAATATTATGAGCAGACTAGAAAATACCTTTAAAGCATTAAAACAAAATTCCAAAAAGGCTTTGATTCCCTTTGTTACAGCAGGTGATCCTAATCCCGAAGTGACAGTTCCTTTGTTGCACAGCATGGTTAAAGCTGGCGCTAATGTTATTGAGCTTGGTGTTCCTTTCTCAGATCCGATGGCTGAAGGACCAATAATTCAAGCTGCATGCGAGCGTGCTTTGAAACATAATATCGGTTTAGATGATGTTTTTGCGATGGTGAAAGCGTTTCGCCAAGATGATGACGAGACACCAATTGTTTTAATGGGTTATTTGAATCCTATTGAGGTTAAGGGATACGATAATTTCGCAAAACTTGCTTCGGAAGCAGGGGTAGACGGCATAATTACAGTTGATATGCCTCCCGATGAGGCTGAGAAATATAATTTAGCTTTTCATGCGTTTGGTCTCGATACCATTTATTTAGTGGCTCCCACCAGTACCCCTGATCGCATTGAGAAAATATGTCGAAATTCGCGTGGGTTTGTTTACTATGTTTCCTTGAAAGGCGTCACGGGTGTGGCACATATTGATACCGATTCAATTGCAGAGAAAGTGAGTCAAATTCGTGCTCAAACCGACATGCCTGTGGGCGTGGGTTTTGGTATTAAGGATGCAGAATCGGCGTTGGCAGTCGCAAAAGTGGCTGATGCAGTCATCGTGGGGAGTGAAATTGTTAAACGTGTTGCTGAATTTGCGAACAATCCTGCAGAAATGCAGCAAAGTATTGCTGAATTATTGACCTCTATGCGCAATGCCATAGATAATTATAAGTAGATACTTAATGCAATATTGACTCGAAATCTAGTTTTTGTATTTATTTGGAAAAGAAAGAATCAGAATTGAATCAATCTGATATAATGTATTATTAATAACTTCCATAAAAAAGTGGTTAGCGGCAACAAATGAAAATATTGTGGCTAACAATTCACTTAACTCGGACGTGCCTTCGGCACACCGGTTAGTTTAAACGTTTACGCTAATTGAGCGCATGATTGATTTGAAGTACACAAATAGCTGGTTAGGTTGAGTAAGATTTTGTTCTAGCCGATGTGATCTACTTAATTCTTAAAAATGTAGAATTAACTAGAATAATTAACTAATAAAGTAGTTAGGGTTCTATGAGTAATTGGTTTACTAAATTAATGCCTTCAAGAATTAAAACTGAGGGTGGGACAAGTAAAAAAAATATACCTGAAGGAATTTGGAGTCAATGTCCTTCTTGTAACGCGGTTTTATATCGCGCGGAAGTAGAGCGGAACTTAGATGTTTGTCTTAAATGCAATCATCATTTTCGTATTGGCGCAAGAAGACGTTTAGATATATTTTTAGATCCTGATCATACTGAAGAAATTGGTGCCGAGTTGGAGCCGATAGACTCGCTTAAATTCAAAGATTCGAAGCGTTATAAAGACAGAATTGCTCAAGCGCAAAAAAACACTTCAGAAAAAGACGCCTTAGTAGTCATGCGTGGTAAAGTTCATGGCATTCCCGTAGTTGCTGCCGCATTCGAATTTGCTTTTATGGGTGGTTCAATGGGTTCAGTCGTTGGCGAACGTTTTGTGCGTGGCGTGAACTTATGCATTGAAAATAATATGCCACTCATTTGTTTCTCTGCTAGTGGTGGTGCGCGAATGCAAGAAGCTTTGTTATCGCTCATGCAAATGTCAAAAACAAGTGCTGCTTTAGCGAAATTAGCAAAAAATGGCACGCCCTATGTCTCAGTATTAACAGATCCAACCATGGGTGGCGTATCAGCAAGTCTTGCTATGTTGGGTGATGTGAATATTGCTGAACCGAAGGCATTAATTGGTTTTGCCGGACCTAGAGTTATTGAACAAACCGTAAGAGAAGTATTGCCAGAAGGTTTTCAGCGTAGTGAGTTTCTAGTGGAACATGGTGCAATCGATATGATTGTTGATCGACGGCAAATTCGTAAAGAAATAGCTCGGATTATCTCAATTGTGACGCATAGAGCTAAACCGCAACTGAATGATGAAGCAGACGCGAGTGCGGCTGCGGCAGATCAAACAAAGATTGACACTAATTTAGTCGATACTGATGCAAGTGAGGCAGCCGTGTCGACTAATACTGCTGAGCCGAATAAGTCAGAATAAATATTCAAATGTTTTTAGTTGGATTACCCCCTCGGCACTGAAGTGCGGGGCTACGAAACTAGAAACAGCGCAATATGTAGAAGTAAGTCCTAACTTCTAGTATCAAGCAACTTATCTCTGTCGTTAGATATGGGTTAGTGCTGAACGTAGCCCGGCTCTTTAGAGCCGGGGTGAATCTAAATTCTTGGACTAGTTGAATTAGAATCTGCCCCGGCACTGAAGTGCCGGGCTACGGAGCTGGACTACAGAGCATGCTTGCAATAATCTTAGTTTCAACATCTGATCCCCTCCCTTTACCCGAGAATTTTAAATCATGCGCTTTGAATCTTTAGCTCAATGGTTAGAATGGCAAGAAAACTTACACCCAAGCGAAATCGACTTAGGTTTGGATCGAATTGATCAAGTTTGGAAAAAACTTAAATCAAGCTCATCCAACCCAGTTGTGATAACGGTTGCGGGAACGAACGGCAAGGGCTCGACGGTTGCTTTATTAGAGACCATTTATAGCCTTGAAGGATATTCAGTTGGTAGCTACAGTTCTCCCCATCTGCTTCGCTACAATGAACGAATTCGAATTAAGCAAAAAGAAGTCGAGGATCTAAAGCTTTGTGAGGCGTTTGAGCT
The DNA here is from genome assembly GCA_003233075.1 of Gammaproteobacteria bacterium. GTDB lineage: Bacteria > Pseudomonadota > Gammaproteobacteria > SZUA-21 > SZUA-21 > SZUA-41. The sequence continues at coordinate 7,746 of QIKQ01000031.1, read as the reverse complement.
TGTCGATCAGGCTCGAGATGATATTTCTTTAAGTTATTTTGAATTTGGAACTCTCGCCGCTTTTGTTTTGTTTCAAGAAGCGAATTTAGAAGTTTTAGTCTTGGAGGTTGGGCTTGGTGGCAGACTTGACGCAGTCAATATTATTGAATCAGATTGTGCCATTGTGACTTCTATATCACTCGACCATTGTGAATGGCTGGGGGACAGTCGTGAAAAAATTGGTTTCGAAAAAGCAGGCATATTTCGCAAAAAAAAACCTGCTATTTGTGTTGACCCCGACCCTCCCCAGAGTATTAGAGATCAAGCGCAGCAGATAGGGGCGAAATTATTTTGCATCGGTCAGGATATCATTATAGGAAGACAGGCGGAAAGCTGGGATTGTGTGCTTGAAGGTGATGATGAATCTTATCAGTGCCGATCTTTGCCTTATCCAATCATGCGCGGAGAGTCTCAGCTGCGGAACGCGTGTGCAGCAATTAGCGCTTGTGTCTTATTGAGGCAAAGATTGCCGACCCAAAAGGCATCAATTCGTCAAGCATTGCAAATGTTAAAATTGCCAGGTCGCTTTGATGTCATCTACAAAAAATGCCAGTGGGTACTCGATGTAGCGCATAACCCTGCTGCTGTGGCTGCATTAACACAAAACTTAAAGAGTTTGCAAAGCCGCGGCACAACTTATGCAATCTTTGCAGTGATGGCCGACAAGGATGTCAGCAACATGTTATCCAGTATTAACGAGCATATTCAGCAATGGTTCATAATTGATATGGATAATGATAGGGCATTAGCAATTGATGAATTAACAGATCACTTCAGGGCATTAAAGTTGCATAATTGTTTTAGGCAATGCAACTCTGTCAGTAGTGCAGTAAAACAAGTCAGTGAACTAACGAAAGACGATGATCTTGTCGTGGTATTTGGTTCTTTTTTGATAGTTGGCCAAGTGTACCAAGCTTTAGAAGAAATCAAGCTTTAGAATAAATAATACTGATTTAAGTGGATTAATAACTTGGTAATGAGACAGAGAAAATAGTGCCTGCGCAGAAAAAAATAAACAGCGAAATAATATATTTTGCGCTTCAGCTATATTACAATTAATGGATAGTTTGCATGGTAAGAGCTGCAGAGTATTAGGGAATGTTAATACACTATCTCTTGTAAAATTATTTTACATTTGATGGTTTAGTTATAGGCCACCTATTTTTAAAGTAGAAGCTAATAGGTGATCTTCGGGAACAGTGCATAGGGGGCAACGCAGTGGAGGTAATTTTAAAGCAGCGACTCATCGGAGCTGCAGTGATTATTGCTTTAGCGGTTGTATTGATTCCCATGATTTTAGATGGGGCTGGCCAACACCGACGTCCACTAATACCTGAAATTCCTAAATATGTAAATTCACAAAATACTGATCCAATTCAAGTGGTGCATAAAGCAGTGCCTCTGCCGAAAGAATCTAGTTTTGATGCGAGCGAGTATCAGTACTTTGGCAAGAATAATAAATCCAGCAACGCGATTAATTCGCAAGCGCCTATTCAAGCGCCTATTTCAAATTCGAAGCAGGCAAGAAAAAAATCCACTGAAAATAAAAAGGATCTTAAGCGTGGTCGTGATCACAGTACACAAGAGAATAATGTCAGCTTAACGAAAAAAGCGAGAAGTCACTCTCGGTTAAAATCAAGAAAACAAATTAAACAAAATTTGACAAGCACTAATTCAGCTAAAAAGTTGTTAAGAAAAAACGAGGTGAATAAAACTCAAAAAATTAAGGTGGCAACAAATTTTGCGCGTACTGTCCGCAAGGTCGCTTTAGCTTGGACAGTTCAAATCGCGAGTTTTAAAAATGAAGATAATGCGAATTTACTTAAAAGCAAACTAAGTAAAGCAGGATTTAACGCGTATATTCAACAATCCAATATTGGCCAGAAAAAGTCCGTTTTCCGTGTTCGAATTGGGCGTGCAGCGAACCAGCAAAATGCAAAGGCTTTGTTAGCGAAATTAAAACGTGTAGTAAGGCTTAACGGTTACGTGACAAAATATCGTTAGCATTGTAAGTTGTAAAATGATTTATTATTTTTTTGATTAATTCGTTTGAATTTGTATGGTTTTTAAGTAGGGATAGGACGAAAAAATCAATTGAATCTAGTTTGATGCTTCTGAACCAATTAAGAGTATAATTACTCGGCCCGGGATTAAGGGATAACTAAAAAAATCAGAAGTAAGGGACTGAAAATGGACTAGGCACAGTTTTATTATTACTGGGCTTTTAAAATTATCGGAAGATAAAGGGATAAGGATAGGTCGTTCATTGTTAGAACGGCATTGAGGAGCTAAATGATCATCGCCGACATCATAATTTTAGTCATTGTCGCACTCTCTGTATTTGTGAGTGTGCTTCGTGGTTTTGTTAAAGAAGCCATGTCTCTTGTAATTTGGATGTTAGCAATCTGGATAGCCGTGACTTATTCGGCTGCTGTTGATGAATTATTGTTGAACACTATTAGCTCACCTTCGATTCGTATCGTTACTTCTTTCGCAATTCTGTTTTTACCAACATTATTTGTTGGTATGTTGATCAATAAACTGTTTGGCCATGCAATAAAAAAATCAGGTTTGACCGGGACTGATCGTGCACTTGGACTACTTTTTGGAACAGCGCGTGGTGTCCTAATTGTCGCCGTTTTGGTAATGCTTGCAGGCATGACAAGTATCCCACAAGAAAGTTGGTGGAAAGAGTCGGTATTATTGACTCATTTTCAAGAAGTTGCTGTTTGGCTTAAAGATGCGTTGCCTGACGATATTGCAGCCAAAAACAATTTTCCTTTGTCCTTGAGTTCTCTTAATTAAAATCAATATTTAGAATGTAATTAGTTTAAGGTTTATCAATAAAAATACTATCAATTCGCCTATTTGAGTAAATATACCGTATAATTTGCTAGTCCACATTTGTGAAATATGTGTGCTTATGACGTTTGAGCCTTGAAAAAAGACGATGTGGCTCTAAATTGTCTCTATGAACTTTTGAAATTTACCAGAAGTTTGCGAATATTTACCGCTGGAAGCTAAATATTCATGGTTTTGCTGGCGTTGATTGAGGTCATGCTATGTGTGGTATTGTTGGAATAGTTTCCCATCAAGCAGTTAATCAAGAGTTATACGAGGCATTATCGATGTTGCAGCATCGAGGCCAGGATGCGGCGGGAATTATCACTCATGAAGATGGTCGCTTGTATTTAAGAAAAGATAATGGTTTGGTTCGCGATGTTTTTAACGCGCAACAAATGATTGGACTTAAAGGCAATATGGGCATTGGCCACAATCGTTACCCAACGGCGGGATGTTCAAGTTCAGCAGAGGCTCAGCCTTTTTATGTCAATTCTCCCTACGGCATTACCATGGCACACAATGGCAATTTAACGAACGCAAATGAACTTAAGCGAGATTTGTTTCGTGAAGATTTGCGCCATATAAATACGGATAGTGACTCTGAAATTCTACTCAATGTATTTGCCCACGAATTATCTTGTCAGCATAAGCTCACCATAAATGAGAAAGATATTTTTTCAGCAATAGCAGGCGTTCATAAGCGCTGTAAAGGTGGTTATGCGGTAGTCGGCATGATAAGTGATTATGGAGTCATTGCGTTTCGTGATCCTAATGGCATTAGACCTATTTGTTTTGGCAAGCGTGAGACGGATAAGGGCACAGATTATATCATTGCTTCAGAAAGTGTTGCACTGGACCTGTTAGGTTATGATTTGATTCGAGACATCGATCCAGGTGAAGCTATTTTTATTACCGCAGATGGCGAATTGCATACCTGTCAGTGCGCGGAAAAACCAGTGCATTCGCCTTGTTTGTTTGAATACGTTTATTTGGCGAGACCTGACTCGATTATCGATGATGTATCAGTATATAAAGCTCGATTGCGTATGGGTGAAAAATTGGCAGCGAAAATCAAACGCCAGTATTCGTTTTTAGAGATTGATGTGGTTATACCAATTCCAGACACCAGTCGAACATCTGCCTTACAACTGGCTTTTCACCTTGGGGTGAAATACCGAGAGGGTTTTATTAAAAACCGCTATATTGGCCGAACATTTATTATGCCAGGGCAGCAGGAGCGAAAAAAATCAGTTCGACAAAAACTGAATGCAATTGATTTAGAATTTAAAGGTAAGAATGTTCTTCTTGTAGATGATTCAATAGTTCGAGGTACGACATCAAAACAAATTGTACAAATGGCAAGAGAAGCCGGTGCTAATAAGGTATTTTTTGCCTCAGCCTCACCTCCTGTCGCTTATCCTAATGTCTATGGAATTGACATGCCTAGCGCAACTGAATTAGTGGCTCACAATCGCTCTATGCGAGAAATTAACGAATACATCGGATCTGATTGGTTGATTTACCAGGACTTGAAAGACCTGATTAGCGCCGTAAAAAAATGGAGTAAGAAAGTTAAGCACTTTGATGATTCGGTTTTTAGTGGTAATTATGTGACTGGTGATATCAACGAAACTTATTTAAAACAACTTGATCTAATCCGAAATGATTCGGCGAAACAAAATCGAGATGGAGTGACGGACCTTGGCGATAGTAAGCAATCAGAGTTAATTGATATGCACAATAGTCGTTGATTGGTATAGGATTATAATATTATTGTAGCCCGGCTCTTTAGAGCCGGGATTTTTGCTCAAGTTCAAATACACCCCGGCTCTGAAGAGCCGGGCCACATGTTTTAGGGTCTTGACAAACTCCGCCTGAATGAATAGTCTTAGAATAGTAGCGCCGATTTGATTTCAGCTTGCGGGGCGCTCAATAAATACTGCTAAAGAGGCCGCCCATAGATTTTAGATTTTAAATAGTAGATTTAAATTCTAGTGTTCGTGTGTTGCAAGCCTGCTTTAGTAATCCTTAAGCGGGTTTTTTATTGCCTGCTTTGTTAATAGAAAATTTAGTGTAGGGAGGCGATTGTGTCAACTGATGATATAAATAATAATCCAGATCAATTTGGACTTGAAACTTTAAGTATCCGTTATGGCCAGGTGCGTACGGCAGAAGGAGAGCATTCTGAGCCTATATTTCCAACATCGAGCTATGTTTTTGCAAGTGCAGCCGATGCGGCAGCGCGATTTTCAGGTGAATCGCCAGGCAATATCTATTCTCGATTTACCAATCCGACGGTTAGAACATTTGAACAAAGATTGGCAGCCTTGGAGGGTGCAGAGTGTTGTGTCGCAACGGCGTCTGGCATGTCTGCAATATTATCCACCTGTTTGGGTTTATTGAAACAAGGTGACCATATTGTATCATCGGCTAGCATCTTTGGTAGTACAGTCGTTTTATTTGAAAAAATTCTATCGAAATTTGGTATTAGCACGACTTTTGTACAGCAAGGTGATTATGCGGCTTGGCAATCGGCAATTAAGGGGTCTACTAAACTCTTATTTTTAGAAACACCATCAAATCCATTGACCGAAATCGCCGATATTCAAAAAATTGCAGATATCGCCCACGCAAAAGATTGCTTACTCGCAGTTGATAATTGTTTCTGTACACCAATTTTGCAAAGACCGTTAGATTTAGGCGCCGATATTGTTATTCATTCAGCAACCAAGTATCTAGATGGTCAGGGTCGTTGCGTTGGTGGCGCGGTGTTAGGTAAAAATGATGTGGTTGGAGAAGGAGTATATGGTTTTTTACGTACCGCTGGCCCAACTTTAAGTGCATTTAATGCCTGGATTTTTATAAAAGGTCTAGAGACACTCTCTATTCGCATTAAGGCACACTGTGAAAATGCGATAATATTAGCTCGATTTATTGAAAAACAAGCTGGCATCGAGCGGGTCTACTATCCTGGACTTGAATCTCATCCGCAGCATGAATTAGCCAAAAGACAAATGAAAGATTTCGGAGCCATAGTTGCGTTCGAGCTAGAGGGCGGCAAAGAAGCGGCTTGGAAGTTAATTGACAGTACACGCTTAATTTCAATCACAGCTAATCTGGGTGATACTAAATCAACTATCACTCACCCTGCAACGACAACGCATGGGCGTTTATCAGATGAAGAGCGCAACTTCGCTGGTATTGATGATGGCTTGGTTCGTATCTCGGTCGGTTTAGAATCGATTGACGATTTAATATCAGACCTTAAGCGAGGTTTATAGCGATTAGTGGCTTCGGTTCACTTGTCCCGGTCTTGAGGTATTAAAAGGCTCGAGGTATTAATAATGGAGTAGTCGCTACTTATAACACATCGCATTCCAGCTATACTGATATGTATCTATGTCAAAGAAAATCGAAGCAAAAAAGTGTCAAAGACAATTGAAATTAAAAAAGTAAGGCGATTAAGCAAAATACTTTTAGTCCTGAGTGGCTTACTTTGTTTAGTTAGCTCTCGTGCAGCAGATTTTCCTGAATATTTTGGATTATATGCGGCTAGTAGCGAAAGTAGCTGGGCTAATCCTTGCAATATTAGTTACCTCATTGCTGGCTATAAGTCCAAACATGTCGACAATAAAAATTATGTTCTTATTGTGAAACACAAGGATGTAAACCATCTTAACAAGCTTAAACATAAATACAGTGTTGCGGGCCAAGATAATCCGGATGGCAAAGTAAAATTATACCCCTGCGCCGCCTGGTTAAAAATCCAGTCGAAAGATTCCAGCAAATATTATCGTCCTGTGCAAAATGAAGAAGATACAAGTGGCCATTACTTGGAAATAAAAATTCAATATTTACCCAGCGGCTTTTGGCCACGAACACTATCCGTTACACCTTCTAAGGGACGGAGCTTTGTTTCGAAAAGACGATTGCAGTGTCTGATTGGTCCAATGTATGAGTCGGCGGCGGAACGATTGAAAGCAAAACTAGGTTCTAATCGACAGCTGATTTTAAAATGGCTGGGTAGGCATGTCCTAAATAATACACGTGGATTTATTAATACTAGCGAGCGTTGCTACATTCGATATCGTTAAGCAGTATTATTTTTATTCTGATTTTATATTTAAGTTAGTAAAAAATAAAAATCAAGAGGTGGTCACAAATTGAGACCACTTTAGTAAGCTAGAGTTCACAAATACTTTGCTGTGACTGTGATCGTAGTTTGTCCGCTACCTTGATAAACCGGACCCTCATATTGCGCTGATGCAGTCACCTAAATTCAATTACGTGCTCGTAGCCCGGCTCTTTAGAGCCGGGACGGACTCAAACATGTTTGTCGTTGCGAAAAGTGTTCACAGAACACTTTGTGGCAATCTCCCAAATTCAATTGTTTAACCCATAGAGACAGGCATGCTTTGTCGCCAGAAAAATCAATTTAATTCTTTAATCTGTAGCCCGCAAGGCAATGCCACTAACTTAAGCTTTGTTATGAAATATTTGTAGCCCGCAAGCAGTGGTCGCTCTCGCAGAGTGCAATGCGGGACGAAGTCTGTGCTTCAATTCAATAGGCCGTGAGTTCAAAGAACGAACGAGGCCATGCTTGTTTAAATGAATATGGAATGCGCGGTGGATATCAATTTAATTGCCTAGTTCCTATCATCGATACACAACCCATCTGTCTTTAAATAAAAATTAAATAATACTTTAACTCCTTAACCATCTAACAAGGAGTAACTTATATGTTCAACCTTACCAAAAACAAAAATGTAATTATCCCCTGGAACAAAGGCAAACTCGTTGGCCAAAAACTACCACTCAAACTCAAAGAAATATGGGCCATTCGAGTTCGCCTAGAATTAGCAA
>QIKQ01000111.1 GCA_003233075.1 Gammaproteobacteria bacterium | reverse complement strand
ACACTATGTCGAGCTTTTAGACCGAGTGAAATCCAGTCATAGTGTACAATTGGGCCGTCGCAGCAGATGGGCTGTGAGAAATGCGGGCTAGGCGCGTCCGGAGTTGAGCGACAGGGTGTTCATGTTGATGCCAATTTTTTTGGCAGCGAGTGGCCAGCGTTGTTCATAGTCGGTTTTGAAAATTATGTCGTAGTCCGCTTCGGTATTTAGCCAGGAGTTACTCAGCATTTCATTTTCTAATTGACCGCCACCCCAGCCGGCATAACCGAGGGCAACAAAAACTTCACTTGGCCCATTGCCAGAGGCGATCGCCTCTAATATGTCACGTGATGTCGTCAAACTAATTCGATTAGTAATTCTTAATGTAGATTCCCATTCTATAGTCGTGTTATGCAAAACAAAACCACGACTAGGATGCACAGGTCCGCCCATATAGACGTAAGCATTTTCGAGCTTAGGATCACTTACTTCAATATTAATTTCTTCCAGCATTTGCCCTAATTTAAGATCGAGTGGTCGGTTGATCGTTATTCCTAAGGCGCCCGCTGGACTGTGTTCGCAAATATAGCTTACCGATTGAAAGAAATCAGGGTCTTCTAATTGCGGCATGGCAATGAGAAAGTTGTTGGTTAGATTGCTAGCAAGCATAATTCATATCACTTCGTATGGAGACGGTTTATCAGAACTCGCATAGCCCTTAATGAAGCCCGAAGGGATTCTAAAGGGCAAGGCTTTGCTGTGGCCATGATAGGAATGGCTTTCACGACCGATTGAAATATCGTCAGAGTACGCGACTGGGCTGTCGTAGTAGATGGAATGTGAAGTATTTTGGCTTGCTTGGGTCATTGGTTTAGCGTCAGTGTTTTTTTAGGTCTGAAGCTAATCAATTTGCAGGAATTATGCCGTAGCGCTAGCGCAGCTGTCTGTGATGAAGATTGCTATTTTTGGTAAACTATTCAGAAACAATTAAAAAACTAAGTATTTTATTTCTTTTTGCGACCGCCTTCGGTTCTGAATTTATATCGAAATACGATATTAAGCTCATCTTTATTTTCCATGACTTCATTGGGTACTTTGCCAAAGGGTGAGCCTTGTCTAACAAATTTTTTCGCGGCTTCATCAAGAATTTTATGGCCAGATGAGGAGTCAATGCGAATTCGAATGACGGAACCACTAGGACTCATGGCAATCACCATAAGCACGCTGCCCTTAAGACCTGCGTCTCGCGCTTTTTTCGGATAAAATTGGTTACCGATTTTTTCGACTCGTTTTTTAAAATGGCTGAGATAACCCGCATCCTTGGATTTTTTAGTGTCCATCTTTATGTATTTTATTCTTATTTTCTTTTTAGTATGAGTTGCTGTAAATTTTTGCAAGTCTTTAGTTAACTGTGTTATTTCTCGTTCACGCATAACAATTTCGGTGTGATCGACATTTTGATTTGATTTGATTTTATTTTGATCGGTCAGTTTCGACATTTTAAAATCAGAAACTATTTGCGATAAGAAATTTTGATTGCCCTTGGTTTGATCTTTAGTAGAAGATTCAAACTGTTCTCGTGAGGAGGTGCCCATATTGCTTGTGGTACTTTGCACGGTAAACTTTTCTTTTGCTTCTATTTTGTCATTGGTATTGCCACCCCCTTTTTGATTAGCATTGGCGAGGTATTCTGCGTCTTTGTTTTCTTTATCAGTCTGACTTGAAACCAGAGCAAGATTCATAGAATTATAATTGGGAATATCGAAAGCAAGATTGCTAAAACTGACGGCTAATATAATTAAGGCGATAAACGCGAAAGAAAGAAACAAAGTGATACTCATACGGTCATTGTAGGTGACAGTGGATCTTAATTTGTCAGTAGTTAGTCTTTTTGAAACCACGATTTTCTACCCTCTTTAGATTTGCAACATTATGCGTGCAAAAGCTGTACTCATTTTCTAAGGAATTTCTGATTAATTCGGGGACGAATTGTTCAGAACTTGCCCCAGAGTTTCCTATAAAATGATTTTATTGATAGGATTTAGATCGATAACACAAAGCGATGGTAAGCGACCTTTTTACCCTTTCATTTTTTATTGTTTATTTTTGATCAGGATCTAAACTTATAAAAGCTAAATTGCTTAAATCTTGTCTAATCTTAACTCAATTATTTGGATAAGGGTACCCAAAAAAAATGAGGCTGTTGGCAGATTTCAATATTAATGTAGTCGTTATTCTTGAATAATAAAGCATCAAAAAACTAGCGTATTTTCATAATGCTGCGCTTTAGCTACGAAAATAGTATTTTCGCAATGTTTTTTTCATGGTATTTAAAATTAGTGTCAATCTAAAATAGAGAGATAGGTCGGATATACGGCCTAAGTTAGCTTATTGTTGTAGGTCGATGCGAGCAAGAATCCTGCTACGATTTTTATATCGGATTGGCATTAATAGATAAGGTCCACTACTTGACTGGAATGATCTGAATTTTTAATTTTTGTTTAATATCAAGCGTCAAGCGATTGTACATATCAGGAGTCATATACAGCTTGCCGGATTTATCACTTAACAAGACCGAACGAAGCCGCATTCGTGTGGCGATGAGTGGCCATTCAATTGGTCCGGCTATAAACAGAGCGGTTGCCGCGGCCTCTGCGAGGGCAGCGTCCTTGTGTATAACCGTTACCGAACGTGTTTTATTTCCAGGGTATCCGCTACGTGGATCAATGATGGGGTGATACCTTTTATTGCCGTGGGAAAAAAAGTGTTCATTATCAACCTTTCTGAAGACGGCTTCTTCGCCACTCAGAAGGACAGTCGCCAATGAGCCTGATTTCATTGTTGGAATTAAGATGGGGATTCGCCAAGGGCGATTTCCTCGCGAACCTATAGATTTAACATTGCCTTGCATATTGATTATTGCATTTTTAAAACGACGTCTTTGCAATATTCGAATTGCTAGATTTGCGGCGTAACCTTTCACTATATGTTGGAAATCAATTTGTACCTGGCTGTTGTTAGATTTAACACGAATGCCCTGGAATACAATATCGGATATTTTTGGGTCGTTTTTTACCAAGGCATTGATTAATTTTTCACTTGGCACTTGTTTGGCTAAATTTGGCTTTTGATGAAAGCCCCATACTTTTGTTAATTTACCCATGGCGGGGTTAAACAAGTGATTGCTCAGCTTGGATAGTTCAATTGAGCGGATTAATATTGGACGTAAAGAAGGCGCCATAGAAAACCAAACGGTGCTGGGCAGCAACTTGTTTAGGCGAACGAGCGCGCTGGGCTTCCATGGGTTGGTAGTTTTATCTAAGTACAATAATTCTTGTTTGATTTCTTTAAAAGCGGCCTGAGCATCGATTAGCTTGCTATTAGGAATCATAATCTCGATCTTGCTGTTAAACGCGACGAACTGAAATTTATGCTGTTCGATTGGCTTAGGTTTTTTATTAACGTCGGCTAGACTATGAGAGCTAAAACTAAGAATAATAAGCAGAATTCGAAATCTGCCAAATATGTTTTGATAATAGTTAGATTGTTGACTAATCGAGCCGATCATTGGCGAAAAATTCCCACATCAATAGTAAGTTATAATATTATTAGTTTAGTTGTTCTAAGTAAAAAATCTGTTATCAATTGCCTTGCTATGCAAGAAGCAAAGACTCACAGAAATCTATTCTGCGATTTCCCGAATTGCCGCCAGCTGTGCTAATCGTGCGATTACGCCATAGGCGTAGAAGCGATTTGGTTCTGCGTCGGGACTCATGTCTTTATTTGGGTTGTTGCACGGCTCAACAAATGCCAAGGGTTCGAATTGCATTCCAGGTGCGTTTAAATTTTCATTATCGCCACGCTTAGTGTTAACCCGATAAAAACCGCCGACGACATAATGATCGATCATATATACCACAGGCTCGGCAACAGAGTCTGGTTCTTGCCAAGTTTCATTGGTATAAACACCTTCTTGTAATATTACTTTGGATACATCAACACCTTCTTTTGCTGATGCCATTTTATTACGTTGTTTCCGATTCAAGGCCGTGACTTCAGCTGGATCATGGACAGTCATAATACCCATACCGTAGGTGCCGGCATCGGCTTTAACTATCACAAAGGGTTTTTGTTCAATATTATATTCTTTGTATTTTTTTTCAATGTTGACTAGTAGTTTTCCAACATTTTTTGCGACGCAATTTTCGCCTTCGCGTTTTTTAAAATCTATTTCGCCACAGTTACGGAACAAGGGATCAATAAACCAAGGATCAATATCAATTATTTTGGCAAACTCATTTGCGACTTGCTGGTAATGTTTGAAGTGGTTGGATTTTGATCTGTGCTTCCAACCCAAATTGGGAGGTGGCGTTATGACTTGCTCTAAATTTTCAAATATTTTGGGCACACCGGATGTGAGATCATTATTGAGCAGTACCAAGCAAGGCGTAAAGTCTTTTACGCCAACCTTATTACCTATTCTGACTAGGGGTTCTAATACAATTTTCCGACCTGAGTCGAGGGAGATTTCACGATTCTGCTCAAGTTCCGGGTTCATAGAGCCGATACGCACAGTGAAGCCAGCTCTCGAGATAATTTCATGCAAGGTGGCAAGGCTTTCTAGATAGAATTTGTTTCGGTCATGGTTTTCCGGAATAAGTAAAATTTGCGCTGCTTCTGGACAGAGACGTTCAATTGCAGCTTGGACAGCTTGAATACAAAGGGGTAGAAATGCCGGGTTTAGATTATTAAAACCCGCCGGAAATAAATTCGTGTCGACAGGGGCAAGTTTAAATCCAGCATTACGTAAATCGACGGAGGTATAAAAAGGAGCAGGGTGTTTTAACCATTCTTTTCTTAACCAAGTTTCGATTTTACTTTGATGTTCTAACATGAGTGTTTCAATATGAAATAACGGCCCATTTAATGCTGTTGTTAAATGTGGAACTGGGTGCAGAACATTTGCTGACATTTACAAAACCTCATGAACAAAATTGTGAATGTAATTTGCTTAAGTATTTGACATTAACGAAACCAAATAGGTTCATTAATAGACAATATAAATAATGTCTTATATTAGCTTATTCAACGGAAGATTTAAAAATAGCTTTAAATTAACTCCCGTACGGGATTCAATTTAAAGATAATTGTAATTTCTTGTAACTTAGTGGATAAAGACTAGTGTTTGTGATAAATATCATTGAAATAAAAATTTTTTTAAATCAAGGGGTTGAGGTGTTTAAATCTAGTCTTAAATATTCCCGTTCGGGTCGAAATACTGGGAGGTTAAGTGGGTAACGAGCAAGCCCTGGTATCTCTTTCTGGTCTTAAGGTCATGGTGATCGATGATAGTAAAACTATTCGTCGAACGGCAGAGACTTTGCTTAAAAAAGAGGGCTGCGAAGTTGTAACGGCAACGGATGGTTTTGAAGCCTTGTCAAAAATTACCGATCAGGATCCGGATATTATTTTTGTTGATATTATGATGCCTCGTTTAGATGGTTATCAGACTTGTGCGCTTATTAAAAACAATAATGTTTTTAAACGTACGCCAGTCATTATGTTATCAAGCAAAGATGGCTTGTTTGATAAAGCGCGCGGCAGAATTGTAGGTTCAGAGCAGTACTTAACCAAACCATTTACTAAGGACGAATTGTTAGGGGCGATTAAAACACATGTTAAGAGATAACAATAAGCATAAATTGTCTCGCGTTAGACTCAATGCGAAATCAATTTTGATAGCTTTCAGGGCTAAGGTATTAGGTATTCAACTCGCTGATTTAATTGATGAAGGGGAGCAGTAAATGACACGTATCTTAATAGTTGATGACTCACCCACCGAAGTGCATGTCTTAAAAACAATGCTTGAGAAAAATGGTTTTGAAACCATGACTGCAAGCAGTGGAGAAGACGGCGTAAATCTAGCGAAGCAGGAAAAACCAGATTTGATTTTGATGGATGTTGTCATGCCGGGAATGAATGGATTTCAAGCAACTCGAAAAATATCTAAAGAGCCTGAAACTTCGACAATTCCAATTATTATCGTCACAACGAAAGATCAAGAGACTGATCGAGTGTGGGGAATGCGTCAGGGTGCTAAAGATTATGTCACCAAACCTGCGCAAGAAAGTGAACTAATAAATAAGATCAAACAAGCACTAGCAAGTTAGCTTGAAACTAGGTAGTAATTAAAGTATGGCTCAAACAGATCAAACATTAAGTCCTGTTAGGCTCTTATTAGAGCTGGAGCGACGTTCTAGATCATTTGCGTCTGCCTTACCGCAGAAATTAGAATTGTTAGAAATGTGGAATGGCATTGCGTTTCGAATTGGTGACATAGGTTTGATTGCACCAATGGATGAAATTGTTGAAATATTGCATATGCCAAGTTTAACGTTTGCGCCAAATACGAAAAATTGGGTTTTAGGCATTGCAAACGTTCGCGGTAATTTATTGCCTGTTATGGATATGACAGGTTTTTTATATGGCAAAAATACGATTATTAGTAAGCGCAGTCGTATTTTAGTTGTAAACCATGCCTCAGTTTATTCGGGTTTGGTGGTTGATGAAGTGTTTGGCATGCGACATTTCGAAAAAGAAAGTTGGTTAAAAAAATTGCCTAAGCATAATCCAGCAATTAGTCCCTTTGTGGAGCGTTGTTATCAGACGAATGAAAGAAACTGGATGGTGTTTGGTATGCATAAATTAGCGGAAAGCCCGTTATTTATGCAAGCGGGATTGTAAACTCGTAAAGTATTAATGTTAAGTAATTAATATTTTCCGAGTTTTTAATCGTAAAGATTAATACTCTTAAATTCTGAATGGTGTGTGGGAGACATAGAAATGGCTAAATCGCGTCGTGCTGGGTCAGCAAAAAGACTTGGCGGTCGAAAAAACTTTGGAATCATCGCTCCGATGGTGGTTTTCATTGTTCTCATGTTTGGTTGCTTTGTTGTGGTTGGGATTTTTACCAAACATGAAATTGAAGCAAATCGTCTAGCAAGTGATTTACGCTTGTTATCACAAACAATTACAACCTATTCGCTTGAAGCTTCTCAAGGTAAAAAGTTGGGAACAGAGAACAATCCTTTTAAATCTCTTGCTCGCGAACGAAAAAAGTTTTCGCTTAGGATGAACTCATTAGTCTATGGAGATTCAAAATCAGGACTACCGGGTTCTAAAAAGACTAGCACTGGAGATTTTGAAAATAAGGCGCTGACAAGGATGTCTAAGCTATGGAAGTCTTTTGAGAAAGATATTGCTACCATCCTTAAATATCAAGCTTCGGTGCAAGGTGTTATTTCGAGTGTCAACAGAGTTAATCGTTTGATCCCTGATATGTCAGCTGATTCGCATGAAGTTTTATCTATTCTGGTTGACAATAACGCACGTCCCGCACAAATTCAGAAAGCCAGTATTCAGTTGATGTTATTAGAGCGAATCGAGGCCAAGGTAAAACAAATATTGATCGGCCAAAGTTCGAATAAAGGTAAAAAAGGCAATGTGTCAGCTGAGAGTGCAGTCGATCGGTTCTCTCGTGACGCGGTTATATTTAGCACAGTACTTCGAGGAATGTTACAGGGTGACCGCTCGCAGGGCATTCGCCAAGTAAGAGATAAAGAAGCGATTACTTACTTGAAGAAAGTGAAAGCCAATTTCCGTGAGATTGGATTAAGTGTGACCGAGTTGAAAAAGCAATACACTAAGCTATCGTTAGTTCATTCTTCAGCAAACTCAATTTCAGATCAAAGTGGCTTGGTTTACCAAGCAGCCGAAGAAATGATTGGCTATTTTAATAAAAAATCAGCAACCACAAATATGATCAACATCGTTGGTTTTATTTTTGGCGGCATCGCTTTTCTATTTTTACTTCTATTTTTCTATCGGCAATCAAAAGACGCGACTGTTCGAACTCAGTCAGCTGAAGGTCAAAATCAAGATCAACAAGAAGCGATTCTGCGCTTATTAGATGAAATTCAAGGCTTATCAGAAGGTGATTTGACTTCAGAAGCGATAGTGACCGAAGATTTTACTGGTGCAATTGCAGATGCATTTAATACAGCGATTGAAGAAATTCGTAAATTGGTGGCGACAATCAACGAAACGTCGGTGCAAGTATCCTCGGCGGCGCAGGAGACTCAAGCAACGGCAATGCACTTAGCGGAGGCCTCCGATCATCAGGCACAACAAATCACATCAGTGTCTCAAGCGATTAACGAAATGGCGGTATCGATTGAGGAAGTATCAGCTCACTCAAGTGAGTCAACCACTGTGGCGCAAAATTCAGTGAAGATCGCGCATGCAGGTGTTGCAACCGTACGGCGTAACATTCAAGGTATGGATGCGATTCGCGAACAAATTCAAGAAACGTCCAAGCGGATTAAACGACTAGGCGAAAGCTCGCAGGAGATTGGTGACATTATCGAATTGATTAATGATATCGCTGATCAAACTAATATTTTGTCATTAAATGCTGCAATTCAAGCAGCGATGGCAGGTGAGGCAGGTCGTGGTTTCGCGGTGGTCGCCGACGAAGTTCAACGCTTAGCGGAAAGATCCAGTAATGCGACCAAACAAATTGAAGCATTGGTCAAAACGATTCAAACCGATACCAATGAAGCTGTAATCTCAATGGAGCAAAGTACAGCCGGTGTTGTTAAGGGTGCGAAAATGGCCGAGGATGCGGGTGAAGCCCTGGCCGAAATCGAGAACGTATCAAATAGATTGGCTGAATTAATTAATAATATTTCTGAAAACGCGATGAAACAATCACGTGTATCGAGCAGCGTATCTGAAACCATGAATGTGATTCAGGAAATTACAACGCAAACTTCGGCCGGTACAAACGAAACAGCAGCTTCTATTGGCAACTTAGCAGACCTTGCTAACGAATTACGTAAATCGGTAGCGGGCTTTAAGCTACCTGAAAATATGAAACAATAAACGGTGGAGTATGGATTTAGGGGAATCTGCGCTTAAGAAAATGCAGGACGCAAAAGTGCATATGAAAAAGGTGCATACGAAAAACGCATTTGAAAATGACAGTTTAAATCAAATGAGCCAAGCTCAATTTGAAATCTGGTCTGAATTGCTGCGCGATCGTACTGGCATGGTATTGCCTATAGAGCGAAAGTCATTTTTAGTGACTAGCATTGGTTTGCGCATGCGTGAAATTGGGGTGGAAAGCTATGACGAATACCATAAGGTGCTGGATTCAGGTGCCAATGGTGAGTTGGAGTGGAAATACCTAATAGATCGATTAACAGTTCACGAAACACGTTTTTTTCGTCATACTGCATCACTTGATGTGGTGAGAGAATACATGAATGAAAAAACCGTTGATGCAAAGACGGGTTCATTGACAGTACAGGTTTGGAGTGCAGGCTGTTCTACAGGTGAAGAAGCTTATACATTAGCTATGACACTTGATCAGCAAATGAGTTTGCGATCAGATAATTGTTATTACGGCATTATGGCGACGGACATCAGTTTGCCATCGATCAAGTTTGCTCGAAAAGGAATTTATAGCGCAAGACGGCTTCAAGGTATGGACGCAAATATGCGTAATCAGTACTTTGAACAGCTAGAAGACGGGCGCTATCAGGTAACACAAGAATTAAGAAAGCGGGTGTGCTTCACACCTATGAATGTGTTGGTAACAAGCGATAACGCCATAGGCAAGGTAGACATTGTTTTTTGTCAGAATTTATTAATTTATTTTGATAAGGGAAGACGTTATCAAATAGTTGACGCTCTTGCCGAACATTTAAATCCGGGAGGTTTGTTAATATTAGGCTCGGGTGAAATATTAAATTGGGGTCATCCCGCGATGAAAAAGATTGAGTATCCAGGTACTTTAGCTTATCAGAGGGTAGAGTCAGGAAATAACACGGATCATGAAAATTAAACTATGAGTCACAATATCGACCATACAACCTTAAATTGGGTTAAGGAAGAAATCGACGAGACGCTTAAACAAGCACGTCGAGCTTTGGAGGATTTTGTCGAAGATCAAGGCGATGTGACTCAACTACAGTTTACTTATAATTATGTTCACCAAGTGCATGGCACATTGCAAATGGTTGAGCTGCATGGAGCGGCTTTACTGACAGAGGAAATGGAAAAATTATCTGAGGCGTTAAAGGATAATAAAGTAGAAAATAGAGATAATGGATTTGAAGTTCTTATGCGTGGCATCATTCAGTTGCCTGATTACTTGGAAAAAATCCAGTCGGGTTTGAAAGACGACCCTCTTATATTGTTACCTCTATTAAATGATATTCGTGCCGCACGCGGTGAAGCCGCATACACTGAGAATTCTTTGATCACGCCGCAATTTGATACCAACATTGATGTCCCTGTTAGTACACATGATCCAGAAATGGATGGCCAACAACTTGCTAAACGCCTACGTCATAACTTTCAAGTTGGTTTATTGGGTTTTTACCGTAATCAAGATCCTAAGGGAAGTTTAGAAAAAATAGCAAAAGTTCTTTCTGAGTTGGAGCAAGCTTGTCGCTTGCAGCAAGTGGTCAAAACCTGGTGGGTTTCCTACGGTCTAATCGAATTATTAATTGAAGAAGATCAGGGCCCTAGTGTCGCACTTAATAAGTTATTGGGGCAGATTGATCGAGAAGTAAAACGATTGATTGATCAGGGCGAACAAAAACTTGAAGCTCAACCGAGCGAAGAATTATTAACGGAATTACTAAATTATATATCTCGAAGTCAAACGCAGTCACCTCGCGTCGAAGAAATTAAAGAAAGATTTAAGTTAAACTTGGATGTACCCAATCAAGGGGATATTGAATCTGCAAGGCAAACGCTGGGTGGTCCAAATCAAGAATTACTCGAAACGGTTTCTGTAGCAGTCCGTGAATATTTGAATCAAGTTAAAGATGCATTGGATTTATTTTTACGTGGTGACAGAAAAAACTTATCAGATCTAAAAACTCAATCTGATTTGTTGCACAAAATCGCAGATACATTAGGCATGCTGGGCTTAAGTGTCCCTAGAAAAATAGTAATGGATCAAGATGAAGTGATTCAATCTATGATCAATGGTGAGCGTGAGGCAAGTGAAGCTACATTAATGGATATCGCACACGCCTTATTGAAAGTCGAATCCGCGCTAGAGCGATTAGCAAAACAAAAAGGTGGAGAAGAATTAATTACTGAGGAAGGCTTGGCGGATGGCGCTGAGACCGGAAAAGTTAAGCTTCAACCATCAGAATTAAAGGATATTCAAGGCTCACTGCTTGAAGAAGTCGCGGTGAATATGGCTAAAATAAAGGATTGCATAGTTTCCTTTATTGATGCACCTGAAGATTTTGAAGTTCTAGACGATGTGCCAGAACTTTTTAATGAAGTTCAAGGCGGCATGAAAATAGTAGGTCTCGATTATCCTTGCTTAATGCTTGAGGCTACTAGTAATTACATCAGTAACGAGTTAATCAAAGCCAAGCGCAAGCCAAGTCAAGATGAACTAGATACTCTGGCAGATGCAATTGCGTCGGTTGAATATTATCTAGAGGCGATTCCTGATCAAAAGGTGGGAATTGAATCAATGCTTGATGTTGCGCATGAATCATTAGAAAAACTTGGTTATCCAGTAAAGAGACCAGGCGAAGCAGATCCAGCGAGTCCGATAGATGAAAGTCCCTTCGACGAAAAAGATTTGGGTGAAGATACATCTGAATTAACGATGGTTGGTTCAATCAATGATGTGTCTTTTGATATAGATGCAGATGAAACGCAAGAAATTGAAGTGCTAGAAATAAATCAAGAAAACGAAACTGATTCAGAATTTAGTATTGATTTTGACGTAGAAGATGGAGATGAACAAGCTTTGTCTGACGTTGGTTTTGCTATAGGTGCGGATGAAGTTGAATCAGAACCAATAGTTGACGTAGTACCGCTTACAAAAGAACAGCAGGCGGAAAAAGCAAAGGCCGCTTCACTGCAACTACTTGAAGATGTTGATGATGATATATTGTCGATTTTCGTAGAGGAAGCGCGCGAAGAATTAGAAGTAATCAACGATATTCTGCCTAAGTGGAAAAATCACAACGATGATGCGTCACTCGAGCGAATGCGACGCGCTTTTCATACTTTAAAAGGTAGCGGACGACTGGTTGGCGCATCTGAAATAGGAGAGTTTGCTTGGGCATTTGAAAACATGCTTAATCGAGTACTTGATCAGACTATTCATGCTCATCACGATATGATTGAGTTATTAGAAGAAGGCGTTGCTGTTTTACCGATGCTAATCAATACAATAGAAAACAATGTCGGCCATGAGATTGATGTTGATGCATTAAGTCATCGAGCTTTTGTTATCGTCGACCATGAGAAAGCCGCCGAATCAAAAGCACATAAATCGCATGTCAAGATTCCCGCAAAATCGACACCAAAAGCTGCCGTATCTGATTTAGTCTTGAACATGGGAAAACCTGTTCAGATGATGGCGCCTACTCCATCACTTTCGAAAACAGAATCCGATGGTCTTATGGATCCTGTGTTGTATGAGATTTTTAGTAAAGAATCTGCTGGCCATTTAAAAGAAGTACACGATTTTATTGAGACGGCTCAAGATAATAAAAATGAAATTCATGTAAACGAGGGGCTAATTCGAGCCTTACATACTTTACATGGCAGTGCGCGCATGGCAGGTGCATCTAATATCGCTGAAATAGCAGGTTTATTAGAAAGATTTACTAAGACTACAATGGGTAATGAACATGTTTTAGTAAAAGACGGTCTGCAATCCTTAGTTGACGGCATAAAATATATTGAAGTCATGTTGGAAATGATTAACAAGGATGATAATAATGAGTTGGATACAGCACCGCTCATAGGCAACTTGAAAAAGCTTTGTGAACATGAAATTGCACAGGAAAAAAACAGATTAAGTAGTGAGTTGAAGCTTGGTGAGGCGTTTGAAGAAATTGCAGTTACTACGGAGCAGGTTTCAGTCGATGATAATCAAAACGATTATGATGTGGAGTTGCTCGAAGTATTCTTAGAAGAAGGTTCAGAAATTCTAGACAGTGGTGAGTCAATTTTACAAAAATTAGCCGAAAACCCGAGAGATTCAGCAGCATTAAGTGAACTTCAGCGTGAACTACATACTTTAAAAGGCGGTGCTCGAATGGCTGGCTTAACACCAATTGGTGATTTAAGTCATGTAGTTGAATCTATCCTGACAGATATATCGGATGAAAAACTGGAGAGTTCGACTGAGATCGTTGCTGTACTACACCGTGCCTTAGATAAGTTATTTCAAATGCTGGAGGTCGCGCAACAAAGGGCTGTTATCAACCCAGTTCCCGAGTTAGTTGATCTAATTGAGAATATTCGTTTAGGCAAAGCGCCTAAAGCAACAATGGCTGATGATTCACCGCTTGTTGAAAGCAAAGAGCAAGCTAAGCCAAAAAATAGCGAGAACAAAAAACAAATTGCAGAATTGGTCGATTTTCCAGTCGCGCCAACGTTGAAGAAGGCGTTTGTTCAGACCCCCGAATCTCATGTTGCAGCTAAAACGAGTGCGGGAGATATCAAAGCTGCAACGAGCGGCAGTCAAGATGTTGTTAAAGTTAAAGCGAATTTACTCGATAATTTGGTTAATTTTGCTGGCGAAGTCAGTATTTACCGTTCACGTTTAGAGCAACAAAATACTGCCTTTACTTCGAATTTAGGCGAAATGGATAATACTGTTACGCGTTTACAAGAGCAGTTACGAAAGTTAGAAATAGAAACAGAGGCACAAATATTATTTAATTACGAAAAAGAAGGCGGATCTTCAGCTGATTTTGACCCACTGGAAATGGATCGGTATTCACAAGTTCAAGAGTTATCTCGGGGTTTAAGTGAAAGTTTAAATGATATAACCAGCATTAAAGGTCTGCTTGATGGTCTAATCCGAGAGTCAGAGACCTTGCTTCTGCAACAATCTCGAGTTAATACTGATTTGCAAGAAGGTCTGATGCGGACACGCATGGTGCCATTCTCACAAATAGTGAGTCGTCTGCGTCGTATAGTACGCCAAACTTGCCAAGAGCTCGGTAAAAAAGCTGAACTGGAGATCGTTGGCGAACAAGGTGAAATTGATCGAACAGTATTAGAAAGAATTACGGCACCCATAGAGCATATGTTGCGCAACTCAGTTGCTCATGGCATAGAAAAACCATCGAAGCGTAAAGCATTAGGTAAGCCAGAAGTTGGAAAATTAACGGTTGAGATTGCACGCCAAGGATCGGAAGTAATGTTACAAGTTGCTGATGATGGCTCGGGCATGGATTTGAAAGCGATTCGTAAAAAGGCAATTGATCGCGGTTTATTGGATCGACGCAGTGAAGTGACGGACCATGATATTTTACAATTTATTTTGGAATCTGGTTTTAGTACAGCTGAAGAGGTGACGCAGATTTCAGGTCGCGGCGTTGGTATGGACGTTGTTAATAGCGAGATTAAACAGCTTGGCGGTCAATTAGAAATTGATTCGAATCTAAACGAAGGCACTCAGTTTACGATTCATTTGCCACTCACTTTGGCTGTAAATCACGCCTTATTGCTTAATGTGGGCGATGATCTTTACGCTTTACCACTGAGTGGCATCGAAGGCATTGTTCGTCTGCACAAAGACGAAATCGCGAAATACGTCGATAAAAATAATCTTCATTACAAATATGCTGACAATGAATACCAGGTAAAAAGTCTAGGTAATTTGCTTGGCTCTGGTGAAAACGCTTACAGTAGTGATAAAGTAGTCCCTGTACTACTTGTGCGTTCCGGTGATCATCGTGTTGCTTTGCAAGTGGACAATCTACTTGGCAGTCGTGAAATTGTCGTGAAATCAATAGGTGCGCAACTAAGTACAGTGCGAGGAATCTCTGGAGCAACAATATTAGGTGATGGTCGAGTAGTATTGATTCTTGATCTAGGTGGCTTAATTCGTTTAAGCGCATCGGTGCGTAGCCAAGCTGCGATAAAACAGCAGCGTGAACAAGCTGAAGAAGAAATCGTTACGCAGCCAATTATTATGGTTGTTGATGATTCGATTACCGTTAGAAAAGTAACGACTCGATTGCTGGAGCGAAATAATATTACCGCTGTGACTGCCAAAGATGGTATCGATGCAATTGCTCAACTTGAAGAAGTAATTCCTGATGTAATGCTGCTCGATATAGAAATGCCGCGCATGGATGGATTCGAGTTGGCGAGTTATATTCGCAATGAACCAAAGTTGAAGCACATACCTATCATTATGATCACGTCTCGGACTGGGGACAAGCATCGCAAACGAGCAAAGGAAATTGGCGTCAATGGATATTTAGGTAAACCGTATCAAGAGCTCGATTTATTGAATCACATTAAAGAGTTAATGAAGGATGGCATTGGATAATAGATGCAGATCGAATTGAGAAACCCTTGCAAGCGTAGCACGCAGGGTAAATGAGATTATAGGATTTGCAGTGAATGAATATATAGGTAAGTCGTGTCAAGAGGAGCTTATTATACTTAATCACGTAAAGGAGTTAATGAAGGGCATCATGGCAATACCGGATCAAATCAATGAGTCCTTACGCGTAGTGATAATAGCGAAGTCTTCTCGAGAACGATTAAATTTAAAAAGCATTCTTGAAACGAATGATTTGCGAGTTGTGCCTGATTCCGTTTTTATCAAATCCCTGTCGGAACCAAGTGAAAAAAAAATAGCTGATGTTTTACTGGTTGATTTAGATGAATCAGACGAACATTGTGTCGATGTGCTTGATCAAATTATGGAAAAAACCGATATGCCGGTTTTATTTAATGATAGCGCAGGAACTAAAAATCAACATGCCACTGGCGGTCTGGCATGGGGTCGTCGCTTAGCGAAAAAATTGGAAGAAATAGTCGGCGCTGACTCGAAGGGTCGAGTAGTAGAACAAATAAGCCAAAAGGATAACAGCAATATGGATGCTGATGTAGAATCAAGTGTGGAAGTGAGCAAGCAAGAAAAAGAGTTGGCTGAATCTAATAAGCCTATAGCGGCTATCGTTCAGAGTTTAAATGGCAAGCAAAAAGAGCAAGGCGTAGACTACAACATTCAGTATCGACCCTCTTATGATCTAGATGAGCAAACAGTTGTTATTGATGACGAAATTGATATTAGTAAGTACGAGCGAAAGATTGCAGAAAACAGGCAAAAAATGAATGAGGCTGATAGTATTGTAGTTGTGCCTCAACCAGAAAGTCATCCCGTGCCAACGGTAAATGCAGACAAATCCAACGGTGCAAAAAAGTTACTGAATAAAATAAAGAAGCATCAAGAGCCTGTTGATAATAAGCAAGGCCAAGCCCAGATGAAAGGAGCGGCAGAAAGAGTCTGGGTACTAGGTGCCTCCATTGGTGGACCGCAAGCAGTGGAAGAATTTTTGATGGCCTTGCCAAGCAATTTACCTATGGCTTTTGTTATTGCGCAACACATAGGTGAAGGCTTTGTGTCTTTACTTGCTGAGCAATTAGATCGTAAGTGTAAGCTCAGTGTCAATGCGCCTCACAGTGGTAGGCTACTTAGGAATAATCAAGTGGTTATATCGCCGGTGAATCAACGTGTCGTATTCGATCATAAAGGACATATTATATTAAAACCGCAAGTTAAAAAAACAACCTATAACCCTTCGATAGACGGCGTTATCACCGAGGTGGCGAGTGCCTATGGTGAAAAGGCGGGAGCTATTATATTTAGTGGTATGGGAAATGATGGTGCGCATGGCGTTAAAGCCATAAAGCGCGAAGGTGGAGAAGTTTGGGCACAAGATTCGGATTCTTGTGTAATCAGTGCAATGGCCGATTGCGCGCGTCGAACAGGATGTGTTGACTTTAGTGGTTCACCTACTCAGTTAGCACGACGCCTTGTTGGCTTCATACATAAGATTAGCTAATATGTTAAATTACTCAATACGCGTTCATAGTTTAAAAATTCCAATTGAAAGTGGCAGCTTGTTATTACCTAATGCAAATGTTGCCGAAGTGATTCAATACAAGCAACCTGAGCCGCTAAAAGGGGCACCTGAATGGTTACTCGGTTTTATTCATTGGCGAGAAATTAAAGTACCCTTGCTCGCGTATGAATCTGTTATTGGACAATCCAAGCCTTCTACTAGTGGTGTTAAATGGATTATAATAGTAAATTCACTCGGTGGTAAAAATGACTTGCCTTTTTTTGGTATCCTGGTGCAAGGCAAACCACAATTAATTCAAGTCGATGAAAGTGTCGTCACTCCAATGACGTCAAAAGAGCAAAAAGGCGTATTGCGTCACGTACATGTGCATGGTGATCCCGCGCTTATCCCTGATCCCGATTATTTAGAATCAATGATCCGAGATTTTCGTGATAATTATGCAGCGAAGAAGTAAGAGCACGAGGTGCTACACTTCAGTAAGCGCGTTTAAGACTTAGTATTATTTTTTGTAAGCTCAAGTGGCAATCCGCCTTAGCGTCCAGAGCAAGCATAGCTTGTGGTCGCTCTCGGCCATCGTGGCCTCCGCGACATAAGCCCGTCGTGGGCAAAAAGTGATCTCCTGAATTCAATTGTAGAGCAGCGATCTTCCAACCTTGCGTCGTTGCGAAAAGTGTTCGTAGAACACTTTGTGGCAATCTCCAAAATTCAATTGTTTATCCCGCCCATTAACGAACTCTTGTCAATGGTCGAAAGAAAGAATTTTATCGTTACTCTAAATTCCCGTGTATACATTTTGTTTGCGAAATTTTTCACGGCAAAATTCCATAAACAAGCTAATCATTCTGAGTGTGTGTCGTTTGCTCGGACAAACAGCCCACAAAGTGGTTGGTGCAAATTGCCAATCAGGCAGTACCTCGATTAACTTACCCTTTTTAATAGCTTTATTACAAAGTGGAGCAGGAAGATCGGCAATGCCGTGACCAATCTCTGCCGCATACAAGACGCCGGACATTTCATTTATCGACAACGAACTATTAATCGCAATATTAACGCTACAAGACTTATTATTTAAAGTACACATCACTTGTTCATGCCAGCCACCAAAGGTGATTAATCGATGCTGCTTGAGATCATTTGGATGGACTAAGTGATTGTGTGACTTTAAATATTCCGGCGTCGCTACAAGTAAATGTCGATAGACCAGCATGGGTTTGGCAATCATACTACTATCATTCAGCTTTCCTACTCTTAACGCAATATCCACTCCATCTTCAATTAAATCGACATAACGTTCAGTTACCAATGTTTTTATAATAATATTAGGGTATAAATTTTGATAGTCGCAAAGCACTGGGGCAATCAATGTTTCCGAGAGGCTGGGCGGTATTGAAAGGCGTAAAGTTCCGGATATCTCTGCTTGTCGATCATTAATGACAAGTGCACCTTTATCAAATTCCTCAAGTCCACGTGCGCAATATAAATAATATTCTTCGCCAAGTTCAGTCAGTCGTAGCTTACGAGTTGATCGTTCAAGCAACCTGATGCCGAGGAATTTTTCTAACTCGCTTACTTTCCTGCTAACGGTTGATATTGGAACGCCAAGCCGTTTTGAAGCTTCCGAGAAGCTTTTAAATTGAACTACTCGGACAAATAATGCCATTGCGTTTAAATCTGGATTCATATCTTATTTCCATATATGGAATAATCATTTCTAATATTCATAGCTAATCCCATAATAGGAAATATAGTAGAATTTAGCAAATCATACAAAGGAGATCTATTATGAAAATCAATTCGTACAATTTATCATTCACTCTGCCACTCAGCCTATTAATCGTTTTATTTAGCGGACAGATATATGCGAAAGACAAAAGTAAATTATGCAAAATCGATATTACTGCCTTGATTAAAAGCTATCAAAAAGCACTCAACGGCGCGGATGTTTCTACCATTACAAAGCTATATTCCAAAAAGGGAATTTTTATGCCGTCAGGTAAGCCTACTGCCGAAGGGCGCACACAAGTGAAAAAAGCATACGAGAACGTGTTTGGCGCATTAAAGTTTAAGGTTAACTTTCACATAAGCGAAATCGAATGGCGTGGTGATATGGCATTTGTTCGAACTATTTCCGATGGAAAAATTAAATTGCTAAAAAAGCAAGTAACCATCAGTAACAATAGCCGAGAAATATTTATTTTAAAACGCATTAACGGTACCTGGAAGATATCTCGATACATGTTCAATGAGGCAAAATCCTAGCTTAATGGATAATTTTAATTTCCTTAGCTTTTATTGCCCTTGATTCATAGAGATGAAACATAAACATTTAACTAGCCTGTTACTTACAATAATAGGCTAGACAGCAGTACTTGCCCTCTTATTTCATAAATGATTCGGATTCGGGCGAAATCTGAAGCAGCAGTTTGCTGGTCGTTCGAAAAAGCATAGCAGTGACTATGGTTTGAGGGCGATTTGCCTAAATGCAAGATAAGATTTAGTCTGAATTAGAAGATGACTTTACGGTATATAAAATTAGGAATGGCTCATCATACCCTTTCTGTTTAAGCCAAACGGAACGAGAGTTATAATTTACTGCGTTCTTTGGTAATTTTCGGTTTAATTTTATCTTCTTCGAAGTGTGTAATTACTATCAAACAAAGGACATTTTAAAGGCTAATATACCTTTCATAACGCGAGATAGACTATAAAAATAGCACTTTTTCCAGTTCTGACTCCATAAGTTACTTGAAAAATACTGTTTATCCAGGCAAAGTAGAAACATACATATAACAATAATTCGGTATATTGCGACGATTTGAGTAAATCTATATTTACAAACAGCGTAATATTATGCCGACTGTTAACTCTGGTGGAGACATACCATGATAAGCAAGAAGCGATTTTTATTATTTCTAACCTTTTTTATCTTATTAATTGCAGGCAATGTAAATGCTAAGCAGATAACTTTAACTGGCGACGCAGGTAAAGCATTTAACAGTAAAATAATTACTGCATGGCAAAAAGCAGGAGCTCTAGTGGGTTGGCTTGCACAAGGTCCACGTGGAGGATGGTATTATTTAAAGACAAAACCAAACGGCATAGACGCACTTCCCGCCTTTGTCTTACGCAAGTTCAAGCCTGGTCTACTTAGCAATCTACCCGCGCCATCAGTACCTTTTGCTATTGGCATGGGGAACACACAGATAGACAACAAAGGATTAAAGGAGTTAGCCAAATTTAATAATTTGAAATCTCTCGATCTTAGTCATACAAATGTAACTGATGAAGGATTGATGAATTTAAAAGTAATAGCGAGTTTGCGCAGCCTTGACCTCGGCGCATCTAAAGTGACAGACGATGGTCTAAAGAATCTTGCCAAAATTCATCAGTTGCGAAAACTTTACTTCGGTAGTACAGCAGTAACGGATACAGGAATCAAATCCTTAACTAAGCTTAAAGGCATTAATACTCTGTATCTCTATAATACTAAGGTAACAAATGCAGGACTTAAGGAACTAAGCCAACTTAAAAATTTGCGAATGCTTCAAATAATGAAAACCCAGGTGACCAAGCAAGGAATTGCAAAACTAGCTAAAGCTCTGCCTAATTTGAAAATCCTACGTTAAAGTTGTTATTTAAAGGATGGTACCTAGATAGGGGTAGGTGCCATGCATACGATTTAGTGATGTTTTTACAATTGCATAGTTGCCATTAGGCAGCCAGCTCCAGAGTCAAGTTTTCACTAGCACGTTACTATAAAGCGGCCATCAGTTTCGTCAGCGGTGGATCGAAAGTGAATACGGCGATACACCGTTGAGAATTGCACAATCAAATGGTCATAGGGACATCGCGATATTGCTTATGAAGCATGGAGCGAAGATAAAATCGAGTAAAGCTTAAGGCGATACTTAATGTATGAAAAACACTAATTTCAGTTGGAGAAAAAAATAATGAAAAAAAGTTTAGCCTTGCTATTATCCACTGGTTGGATTTTTATTCTTTTTTTAGCGTTGTATTTTACTACCGCTTTTTTAAAAAACGAAGTTTCACCCATTATTTATAATACGAAGCAGCAACTCAATAGTTTTCCGTTTCTTCATGAAGCGCAGACTATGCTGACAATCAGTTTTCTCTGGTTTGTTTTGGTATTAATTGCCTGGACGGTTTATTTTATCAAACAAAAGTAAGCATAGATCTCTAATTAGATAACTTATTAGTGGTTATTAGGTCTAAAAATTTTTTAACTTATTGATATATCTAATGTTAATGTCTAGCTTAACACTCTGAACTAATATCCTCATAAGGCAAACTAATACAACTCTCGCAGCTTAATTTGGTCTGATCGTTTACAATAGACGACAGGGATTCAATCAAGATTTACGCCAAACGAAATTAACAATGATAGTGAATTTTACCAACAGCGCCGGATTGTCTGGAATCGATTTTGAAGTAGAAAGAATCAAATCGATTATCAAACTAGTCAAGGGACAATTACCTTTACGTAAGCCGAAATTTGCGGAGAGTTTCCAGTCCGTGTTTGCCTGGCCTATTCCGAAGGAATTAGAGTGTTGGTTAGGTGTCAAGCATTGGCCAGTTGAAGAATTTCAATTTAAGCAGCGCAAAACAAAAGTAATCATAGATCTTCCGTATTATCTTAGTAATTCCTTTATTGTTAAGTTTCTAAATTCTCGAGATGATAATGAGCGACTAATTGTGCCTTACAATAATTGGGAGACTGCACAAGCCATGTTGTCGGGATTACTTTTCGCGGGTAATTCTCAAGATGGTAATGGTCTGTACATCGACTGTAGCGCTGACGCAGATTCTACTTATTGCAGCGTCTATCGTTGGGACATGCAGCTGGCTAAAATGAGTGAGCTCGCAGGCGCCACGTTTAGTAGTTTTATTTTGGATGGTGCCTGTTCCTATTTGGAAAATCTAGATACACCTAATACGCCAAGCGAAAAAGCTGCGATACAACAACTTCGCAAACAGCAACAAGAAATTACTGTTAATTTTGAAGTAAGTCCAAAGAGAGAGCATTTGGTATTAAGACGGGCCAGACGTGCATATTGGTTGATTGCATTATTAGCTCAGAAAACCATAGTCCCGGGCGAGATTATTGCTTCTTCTCCGAAATATTCTACTTGGAAAAAAGACGCTGAAACTTTAGAGTATGATTCAACTAATTTACACTACTGGATGTTGGCTCATTACTTTATTGGCAATGAAGATGAGTGTGTGTTTTGTATTGACGTCGCAAGAGAGTCAGAAAGTTTATTAAGTCGAGAACTTGCGAAAACAGTCAGGCGCTTACTTGATGACCCTAAGTATGCAAGTCTAGGTGAGCTGCCAGCTGAGAAACTAAAAGAATTTAAGCAGGAATTAAAAGTATACTTGGTTCCGGCACATCATTCACCTGATAAGCGTGAACAAATATTAGAAGAAAAAGGTGGCATTGCTGACCTTAGTCCTTATGCTTTGCTCAAAGCAGTTAGGGCGCGAGATAAGATTAAGATTAAAGAATTTATCGACGCTGGCTTAGATATTAACGAAGATTATGAATTTGAAACGGCAATCTCCGTTGCTAGCCAAAACAAGGACTTTAAAATAGTAGAATTTTTATTAGACCTAGATGCAGAAGTGACTGTGTCGTCCTTACACTGGGCGGTAATTCAGGGTAATGTTAAAATGCTTAAAGCTTTGGTGACTAATACTCGCAATTTAAAAAAAGCGTTTAACGAACGCTATTATTTTGGCCAAACATTACTGCATTGTTCGATTAAAACGGACAATCGTCATGTCTATGACTACCTAATTAAAAATGGTGCTGATCCAAATATCACAACTGATTTTAAAGAAACGCCGCTCATGGAAGCTGCTAGTAAGGGGCATTTTGAATACATTGATTCATTAATAAAAAATGGTGCCAAACCAAATACCAAAGATGAAAACAAACGCACAGCCCTGCATTATGCGGCAGAAAATTCGGTTAAAAGTTTAATTAAGCTAGTTAAAAATAAGGCAAATTTAAATGTTCGTGATGGAGCTAATCGCACGCCCTTAATGGTTGCAGCTCAGACTGGCAATTATAAAGGTGCCAAAGAGCTGTTAAAAAATGGCGCAAAGAAAAACCTGAAAGATCAAGACGGCTTTAATGCTGTGCAAATAGCAGAGCAGGAAGGTTTTGATCAACTCGCAGCCTATATTAAAGAATATAACTTTACGCCAATGATCTAATTGGAATTATTTTATTCATCATCTACATCCAAGTTCACTGCTGTCTCATTAACACGTTAAGTTTTTTATCTCGATGCTTAATAGTAACATTCGCTAAACAAAATAATCGACTGATAATATTGCATTCAAAACTCCTAGTCGTTGCGTAGACTGGGTCAGAAGTCGAAGCAATCTCCTAACGCAAGTCATTGAATTATGGAGATTGCTTCGGAGCGTTCCGCGAACACACCTCGCAACGACTAATTCCTTTGAGGCGTCTCTTGTCTTTACATTGGAAAATTTTGGGCATTCATATAATATTTTAGCAACTTAGTGTTTAGACCACCTCATGTCTCAAATAGTAACTCTATCAATTTAATCCTATTTAGCTAGGTTTTATGAAATATTTTCATATTAAGCGGGACAGCAGTGATTTAAGTATTCACATTCTCCGTGATCGGATACACTATTAGCTATGCCATTCACGCCATTTCATTTTGGACCAGGTGCCTTTCTAAAGGCATGCCTCGCTGGTTATTTTAGCTTTACTCTATTTGTATTTACGCAAGTTATTATTGATCTTGAATCCTTGTATTATTTGGCACAAGGTGATTGGCCAGTACACCGATTCTTGCACACTTATTTAGGTTCTTCCGTTATTGTTATGCTGGCAGTACTAGTTGGCAAGCCAATTTGTCAGATATATCTAAATATGTGGAACGTTGTGTTAAATAGAAAGCAAAATGAAATGTTATATTTCAGCCCGAACATTTCTTATTCAAGCGCGTTCATTGGTTCAGCCTTAGGTGCATATAGTCATGTTTTTTTAGATAGCGTGATGCACAGTGATTCCAAGCCATTTGCGCCATTTATGGAGAATAATAGCGTATTGAGTTTAGTCAGTGTTTCTCAGTTACATTTGATTTGCGTTGTGGCAGGACTCTTGGGCATAATTATTCTCATTGCTGTATTTTATTGGAAGCGATTTTCAGCGAATAAGAAATAATTAGCTGAACTAATTTTTCATTGAAGCGGCATTTGTTCAGACCAGTTTGTATCAGGTAATGTCTTGGCGTTTTCGAGAATTGCATTTGCTTGTTGCGGATTGCCTAATTTGCGTAATATCTCCGATTTTAGTAATAAACTATTTTTGGCTTTATTATTTAGACTAAGTGAGTTATTGACCGAAACTAAAGCAGCTTTTAACTGATTTGAAATAAATAATACCATTGCCAAATTATGATGGGCTTTTTGATAGCTTGAATCATGTTTAATCGCTAATTTAAAATGCAAGCTCGCTTTTCCCCATTGTTTTTTTTGTGCTAACAAAACACCAAGATCATCATGAGCTTCTGAATTAGTTTTGTCGAGTTTAATTGCCATAAGGAAATCTTTTTCGGCAAGTGAAAGTTTCTTTAGCCAAATATAACGTACACCACGTTTTGTGTAGCCAAACGAACTCTTTGGTCGAAGTTTTATAAATTTGCTTAAATCTTTAATTCCTTCTGCGATCTTGCCCATTCGGCCTAATGCCATGCCTCGGCCAAAATAAGCATCCGCAAGTTTGCTATTAAGTTTGAGCGCTTCAGTAAATTTTGAGACAGCTTGTTTAAATTCGTGTAGCTCAAAATGCAAGTTACCACTTTGAACCAAAAGCATCGGATTCTGCTTATTAAGTTTAGTTGCTTTTTTTATATTTTTCGCTTGTTTGACCTTGTTGAGAGATGTCAGTTTAGACTCTATTAATTCATCAAGTGGATTCAAATAAGGCGCAGCAGATATTGAAATTTGACTAAAGCAGGCCCGATAAGCGTCACTGCTAATTACCTTAGGTTTAATTCCTGATATTGGGCTAATTTCATCTTCGGACAAAGATATATTAATGTCTTCACCAAAGTATTTGCCCTTACATTGTTCGTATATGCGAAAGCCGGAAGCGTCAAATTGGCGAAAGCCATGTAGATGCGTATCGTAGCTATGTAGATTAATCAATGTTTGTATGGGTGCGTTACGATGAGTTGCTAAATAGGATGACAAATAGTCTCGAATAACGCGGCCTTGCTCGTCATATATAAATACTTCGATTAAGTGTATATTTTTTGGGTTTTTTTGTTCCCATTGAATTTTGCTCAAAATTCGATTAGTTGCTTTATCATAATAGTGTATTTCAGTGTAGAAGTTCTTTAAGCGTGGATAACCACCGCTGCTTTTGACGGTTCGAATTGAATATTTTTTTAAATAATGCTGGTGGATTTTTAATAAGGACTGAGTGAAATTATTCCAGCCTTTAACATGTTCTTTATCTTCCTGCATTGCATTGAGCGCATAACAAGTATTTGAAGATAAAGCGAAGACTAAAATGATAGGTTTAAATAATTTGGATATTGGCTGCATTGATTTGCTCGTGATTATATGTGTATGTATCAATAATTAGACGTGTCTAGTAATATTAATGTTGTTATTTTAACAGCTTAACGTACATTATAGGACCAATTAGTGGTATAAAAGTTCAATGAGTGACATGTTTTTTGACTTAGCTAAGCAACTGATTTTTCGCATCTAATTTATTAAATTAGTAAATTGAGTTGATGAATTAGAGAATGTGCTTATGCTTTAAGACGGGAATGAATAATTGAGAGCAAATACTAAAACTTGTTGGCAAAAACTTCTGCGATTTCTAAAAGCTTCTTTCTATTTTTAATATCTAAATTGGAAAATATTTGCATTATGCGGCGCATATCTTCGGGAAAGGCGACGCAAAGCGGGTCAGATTCAACGTGCTGTTCGTCCATCCAGTGAGTAGGGAATTTGCAGTGTTTCTCACAATTCCTGGCGATTCGGTCTGCAATTTGTAAAAAGGGATTATTGATATGTTCTTGTATTTTATGGCGAGATAGTCCTATTGCTTTTAAAAATTTACTGAGCCCTCCGCTGATTTTTTTCTGCTGACTAAATAAATTAGACAAATTTTGATGTCGAATAGCTTGTAA
Source organism: Gammaproteobacteria bacterium (assembly GCA_003233075.1). Classification (GTDB taxonomy): domain Bacteria; phylum Pseudomonadota; class Gammaproteobacteria; order SZUA-21; family SZUA-21; genus SZUA-41. Next base: position 2,494 of record QIKQ01000111.1, on the reverse strand, counting down.
GTCTCGACCAGATGCACGAATTGGCCCAACACCAAACATGATCCAGCAAGCAGAGCTTCCAGTTTTATCTGCTATTAGATTAATATCTTCGGGAGACGGTTGGGATATACCCGCCTCATAGTTACCTAAACGTCCAGTCCCCCAATCGCTAATTTTTAGTAATAGCTGCGCAGCAGTATTAAAGCCCGCCATTTTACGCGCTTGTTTTATTCGTTGTCCGATTTGCACATTGGTTGGATTTTTCAAATCTATTTTCTTATTAACCACCATGTTCAGCTCCAGTTAATGTTAACTTACTTATACTGTGAAGAATTATTCTTGAGGCAGTACTTACTGCGTTAAGTCTATGCTCAAAATGCGGGGCTGCGAAGCAGTAGACTAGCGTGTAAACTCCGCTTTTTCGCATTGACTTGCCTTGTAATAATCTGCTTGAAGAAATAGTCTAAAAAGCCTAGAATTTAATTATACAAGAAACTTGAAAAAATTTCTTGCTTTCTTGAAATAAAGAATTATACTTGCATCAACTTAAATCATGCATCACATTTGCGATGCGGCAACATTAGAGAGAAAAATGGTTTTATTAACTCACATTAACAGTATGACATCCAGTCGACCCAGTTATTCGCGGGAAGGGCAATCTTGTCCGACATTCCTGCGGGCAATGGCCGAGCAGAGTGGATGTTTTATTGTGGGCGAGAGAAATTATTTGTCGCTTGTGGAATCGCTCATTAATGAAAATTTTAGAAAACAAAATACGGATATACATGGTATGAACTAGCCTTTAGCAGACATTGCGAAAGGCTGAATTCAATGCCTTTCGCGGAAACCTTAAGAGACCTCGTTTGGCATTTAAGCAAACGAGGTTTTTTTGTGTCTTAAAAAAGGAAAAAACCTCAAGAAATAATACTTAGCCCTAGCGGCGACTGTTCTTTAACAATTTGGGAAGTGATTTAAGCGTAACATTGTTAGTTGGAAGTTTGTTCTAACTTTGCTGCGCAGACGGGATGACTTTGTCTAAGAAAAGGCAATGGGATTAAGATTTAAAAACTTAATCTATACAGTTGAGTGTTCATCCCACAATGTTTATAACGCATTGTCATAATCGCTATAGTGAGATGTGGCAGCATCTGGATGAACTTTGAGCCTGTTGACTTTTTAATCGTGACTGCCTAATTAGTCGAAGGTAAGTAAAGCAAAGTTATTCATTTATGGGTGTCGGAGTGTGGGAGACCGGCCGCTATAGTTATTACTATAATACGCAGATGTGGTGTAAGGGTAGCATGAAAGTCTTCCAAACTTTTGGCCTGAGTTCAAATCTTAGTATCCGCTCCAAGTTTTATTGCCGATGTAGCTCTAATGGTGAGAGCAACCGCCTTGTAAGCGGTAGGTTCCAGGTTCAAGTCCGTGGCTTCGGCACTCTTTATATACCGTAAAAAGCCTTCCGTGGCTTTTTACTTATCAAAAACAAAAAAGTGTTATTTTTTATTTTCTCCATTTTCTTATCGCGTTGCTTAAGAAAATGTCCTTACATCCCTGTAAGGGTCTAATGACTAGTTTTTGGTAGGTGTGCCATTGGCAGGCAGTCTCCCTGTTAAGGAGTTGTATGTCGGTTCGAGTCCGACCCTACCAGCCAGATACATTTATTTAGATAAATTAAAGTTTTTTGGATGTGTTGGGCAGGTGGTGAGGCCCGCTGGCTGTACCCAGTAGCGTTTGCTTGTAAGTTCAATTCTTACCGCATCCACCAGTTTTGCAACGGTAGCTCAGTTGGTAGAGCGCTTGTTTGAAGCACAGGAGGTCGATAGGTCAGAACTATCCCGTTGCACCAGTTTAATTTGTGGTTGTAGCATAAGTGGGAAAGCGCTTGTTTTGCAAATAAGATTATGGGAGTTCAATTCTCCTCGGCTCCACCATTTCAATTTAGGATTGGTAGCTTAATAGGTAAAGCACTTGATTGTCGATCAAGTTGATGAGAGTTCAAGTCTCTTCCAGTCCGCCATCGTTTATCTATGCCTTGATAGCATAATGGTAAAGCACACGATCGATAATCGTGCGAGGTCTGGTTCAAGTCCAGATCAAGGTATTCTTTATATAACGTAATAAAGCCATCCCTGGCTTTTTACTTTTCGAAACAAAAAAGTGTGATTTTTTGTTTCCTCCATTTTCTGAAAAGAGATTCAGAAAATGTTGGCACATCCCTGTGCCACGTATGTAACGTAATAAAGCCATCCCTGGCTTTTTACTTTCGAAACAAAAAAGTGTGATTTTTACTTTTACCTATTTCTGGGTGTAGCTCAGTCTGGCAGAGCGCTCGGTTTGGAACCGAGAGGTCGTAGGTTCAACTCCTGCTACTCAGACCAACTTTTATTAAAGTGACCGCTAGCCCGCATTTCTCACAGCCCGTCTACTGCGACGGCCCAATTGCATACTATGACTCGTTTTCACTCGGTCCAAGCGCTCGATAAGGCGAGTTGAAATAAATTGACTATGCCTG
>QIKQ01000227.1 GCA_003233075.1 Gammaproteobacteria bacterium | reverse complement strand
CACTATGTCGAGCGCTTGGACCGAGTGAAAACGAGTCATAGTATGCAATTGGGCCGTCGCAGTAGATGGGCTGTGAGAAATGCGGGCTAGGCTCTTTGCCGCATTGCACACACTTCGTTCCCATTGAATTATAGTCCACCCCGCAGTACACTCACTTCGTTCGTTCCGTGCGGGCCAATACCATTAACTTAAGGATACATCATTTTTTTGTAGCCCGTAAGTAGTCGCCGTAAGCGACGAAATGCGGGGAATATCAACTCTTTCCCGCAGTACGCGTTCATCGAACACTTCGTGCGGGCTACAAATATTTCATAACAAAACTTAAGTTAATGGCATTGCCATGCGGGCTACATTTTTTCCCAAACTTGGAAAATTGACTACAATGCAAGTAATAGGCTTAACAGGCGGAATAGGTAGCGGTAAATCGACAGTTGCCTCAATTTTCAAACAAGCTGGAATCGAGGTCATTGATATGGACCAGGTTGCTCGACGACTCTCACAGCCAGGACAGGAAGCGTACCAAAAAATAATTGACCAGTTTGGCTTAGCACTTTTAAACAAAGATAAAACAATCAATCGAAAATTACTTGCCAGTGTTGTCTTTAGTAATTCAGAAAATTTAGATAAATTAGAGAATATTCTTCATCCCTACATACGCGCAACCGTTACACAGCAGTTGGCTAATCTCGATTCAAAATTATGTATTGTTGAAATTCCCCTTTTAAATAAACGTGATCAATTCAACTTTATTGATATTGTATTAGTCGTCGATACAAAACCAGAAAATCAATATAAACGTATTCAAAACCGTGATTCGCTTAACAAATCACAAATCAACGCTATAATGAACGCACAATTAGACCGAGAATCACGCTTAAAACTGGCTGATGAGATCATAACAAATAATGACTCAATTGAAGTATTAGAAAAAAACGTCGCTGCTTTGATCGCAAAATATACAATCAAAGCAAAAAATACCTAAGAATTGTAGAATCACGTGAGCCATATAAAGACATAATGGTTTGATTGCGTATTTCTTGCACTCAAGACATGACAGTGCGAGAAAATGCAGGGATAATAGCAACTTAATATGAGTAACAGGAATATAAACTGTGGAAAATGTAGCCAACTACGAATACCCATTAAATGAAAAAACTCGGGCATTCTTAAGACTGGAATATTTGTTTAAGCAACTAGAGTATTTTTTAACGAATGAGTCTTTATGGGCCAGTCGAGCTGCTTTGGCCAGCTTGGTAGAAATTCAAGACGTCAATTCAGGCAGCAATTTAAAAACCGAAATTTTAAAAGAACTAGAGCGTCATTCTGCGAGTCTGAATAGATTAAAACAACAATCAGGAATTGATCAATCTCGGCTTGGCGAGATTCTGACTGAACTAGAAAATTTAATTACGCAAATCTACGCGACCAATATGCCTTTTGGACATAACCTAAAAGAAAATGACTTCCTGAAAGTGATACGTCAAAGAGTCATGATTCCGGGTGGAACCTGTGATTTTGATTTACCTGTTTATCATCACTGGTTACAAAACTTACCGCAAGTTAGGGCCGACATGATTAGAACTTGGCTGCACTCCTTTGATATGTTGAGTCGTTCTATTCACTTAATATTGAAGCTTGTGCGTGAAAGCACTCTGCATCACCAGGAAGTCGCGGAAGAAGGAATTTACCAAAAGACATTAGATCGCAACACCCCATGTCAATTGGTTCGAGTTGCTCTTCCAGCCGACTCAATCTATTACCCGGAAGTCAGTGGCGGTAAACATCGAGTCAGTATTCGTTTTATGACTACCGATAAAATAGAAGTAAAAGCAACACAAACGCATGACGACGTTGTTTTCAAAATCGCTTATTGTATAATCTAATAACTTTTTACTTTCTACAGCTCGGCTCTTTCGAGCCGAGATAAATGTTGAATCTCTATCTCCCAACTCTAAATAACTAGTTCGCTATTTTTACAGCTTTTTGACATATTCGATTAAATTCAATGCCATACTTAGATATGAGATTTGGAAAAATACAGTTGAGATACTATATGAATAAAAAGTTAAATATTAGTTGCTTGTTACTTTTAGTCTATGCGGTTTCGATTAACACTTTTGCTTCGACTAAAACTGAAATTTTTGTAGGCAAATTGCTTAAAGCGGCGAAAAACCGTACCAAACAATTAGTTATTTACAATGGCGCATACATCAAAATAAGCTACCCAAATGGTGATGTTCCTAAAAATATTGGCGTATGCACTGATGTTATTGTACGCAGCTATCGAAAACTTGGCATCGATTTACAAAAACAAGTGCATGAAGATATTTCCAAAAATTTTTCCAGTTACCCCTCTAAGCGAATTTGGGGTTTAAAAAATCCAGATAAAAACATTGATCATCGACGTGTCCCAAACCTCAGAGCCTTTTTTAAACGTCACGGCGAAACATTAAAAATTACGAAAGATCCTGCAGATTACAAACCTGGTAATTTGGTTACCTGGGTGCTACCTGGCAATTTACCACACATCGGTATAGTCATTAATGAAAAATCAAAAGACGGTAAGCGGCCACTGATTGTTCACAACATTGGCGCTGGACCCGTTGTCGAAGATATGCTGTTTGATTATAAAATTACCGGGCATTATCGCTATTACGGAAAAAATCGTAACTAATTGAGCCGTAAAAATTGTCGTTGCAAGCTCGTAAGGCTATAGTGGCTTGGCAGCAACAAGAAATCCAAAATTTAAACACTATCATACTTATCTTCAACTAGCTGCCAGTTGCTAAACATCGCAATGGCAACTGTTAGGTTGGTTTTTGTTTGCTGCGCAAACAAAAAGAGGTAGGGGTACTTTTAATTTCATTCTTTGAGAAGGAAGAGTCATTGAAACGACTCACTCGAAGCCTTCTTTCTCCTAAAGCAAGTTTGCTCAGTGGGTTCACGCAAAAGGCCATTTTGGACAGGATGTTCTTATGCTGCGGAGCACAGGGATGTGCGTGAGCAGCCCATGGCATCGCGTGGTCGCTCTCGGCCATCCGTGGCCTACGCGACATAAGACCTTCCTGGTCAAAAATGCTTGCCGTCCGGGCAAGCTGACCACTTGCGCTAACTCACTTTAGTCGACGGCTCCGAATATTCGCGTATCAACGACTCTACTTTCTCTGCGAATGATAATTAAAAGTGGGTGGTGGAGAGAAAAGAAAATAAGGAACTGGCGACCTAAAGGCCGTCTTTTTTAGAATAAAGACCGATGTAATCGGTAGTTCCTCTATTTTTTTACTCCCCCTGGCCCTCAATTTGTTTGGGCGATTTGCCACGGCGTTTACTCTGAGGAACATTAAAAACCGCTGAACATTTCGTTTAGCGCAAAGAGACAGCTTGCCCGGATGGCAAGCGTTTTTTAGAAGACCATGGATGGTCGTTCTAAAAAATCTCCTGAGCAAATCGAAATGTGAAGAAGAAGGTTTTATGTGAAGCAGAGTAAACGCCGTGGCAAAACGCCTTGCGTGATTGAGGCCAAACTTTCATTTTGTTTGCGCAGCAAACAAAAAAATAAACCGAAGGTCGGGTTTGGGTTGTTTTCGCCGATATAACAACTAAATGACACGAAAAATTAGCTTAACATTCTGAGCAAGCAAGGCATGCAAAGTGCACTCCTCCATTCAACTATTTATTTATTCGTATTGGTATTGCAAATATATAGGTAGAATTCATTAACCACAAAACCTGATTGTGTTTCGACTTAAGCTTGGATTCCACACTATCCAAACTAATACGCCATAAAGTGTTAGTTATTTTTTTAAAACTTTTTTCCAGCAAGGGATTTTTCGAACCAATTTTCAATAAGCGAATGCTCGCCTGAGTAATTTCGTAGTCAAAAGCATCAGTCAATTTTATTTGATATCGAGTGCTGCCCTTAGGTGTAATGCGAATAGTCAGATTAACACCTCGTTGATTATAGCTACAATACAATTTATGTTGCGTGCAATTAGCGGCGGGATAGGATTCAAATATTAGTGAGGGCTCAACATTAGATCGAGAAAATAAATGCAGCATCAACGCGGTAAACAAAGTAATAGACAGCCATTTAATGGATCGCTGAGACGGTCTATATTTTAATATTTTATCTAACATACTATCTCCAAAATTGCCTAATAGCTGCTATACCCTGCCCACCCTGTTCTCGGGCATGATCTAAATCACTTGCAGTCATACCCCCTAAGGCATAGGCTGGTATATTACAAGAATCAGCTAAGGTATTAAATCCAGACCAGCCTAATGGCGTAGATCCCGGATGAGTCAAGGTCGCCAAGACGGGGGCAATCACAATGTAATCTGCCTGAAGCTTTTGCGCAATTTCTATTTCCGCTTTGTTATGACATGAAATACCTAGTAGCGTAGCCGAGGGAATTTCAATATTTAACATTTCTAATTGTTTTGCATAATTTGCAGTTAGGTGAATACCATCTGCAGCCATTGATTGCACTATGTCTAAGCTCGAATTTAGAACGAGTTTTACGTTAGCCTCCCGACATAAGGAAATCATTTTCTGAGCCAAAAATCGATAGCGATCTTGTTCAATTGACTTTGCCCTAAACTGAATTAATTCAATTCCCTTGCTTATTAATTTACTAACATTTTCTATAAAAACATTGTCATCCGAGTCTGGTCCAGAAACTATTTTTGGGTCTGGTGTTATCGCATACCGACTTGGTAAAGTAATGGCACTTATAATTGGAACATCGGCTGCTGGCATATCAAGATGAATTAGTTTCTGTTTATTAACCCAGCGTATTGGTTGTTGCTCTAAACCAATTGCTGATCCCGAATATTTACTTATTCGCCAAACATCGAGCAATACTTTTCGGTCTCCGTAATCGTGCTCAATTTTAATTAGAGGATAGGCGCTTAATACGCCAATTCCTAATTCCTCTTTTAACTCTCGACGTAATGCCTCGTAAACAGATTCATTATTTTCGCACTTGCCTCCAGGAAATTCCCACAAACCACCTTGGTGTGATTTTTTTGCTCTTTTTGTAACTAATATTGATTGCTCATTATTTTCAATGATTCCGACAGCAACCTGAACTAACTTTGACATCTACTCGCCCGCTAGGTTCTGTATTCAGCGTTGATGGTTACATAGTCGTGAGATAAATCCGTAGTCCAAATTGTTTCCTTGCTCTTACCTCGCTGTAATGAAATATTAATACTAATGTCATCTTGCTGCATTACTTTTGTCCCTAGTTCTTCAGTGTAATCAGGCGAAGGAGCTCCATTAGAAATTATCTCTATTTGATCCAAGGAAATTGATACTTTGTTGATATCTAGCTGCTCTAATTTGGCTCTACCAATCGCAGCGAGTATCCGACCCCAATTTGCATCGCTGGCAAACAGTGCTGTTTTTACCAAAGGAGAGTGCGCAACTGTATACGCAACTTCTAAGCATTCATCGCTATTAAGTCCACCGCTAACATTTATCGTCACAAACTTACTTGCACCTTCGCCATCACGTATTATGGCTTGTGCTAAATTAATGCACACCTCAGTCATCGCTTGCTCAAATTGAAGATATTCTTCAGATTTAACATCACTCAATAAATTATTACCTGCTTTATTTGTTGCAAATAATAAACAAGAATCATTAGTCGATGTATCACCATCAACCGTGACACGATTAAAAGATTTATTAACAACTTTATTTAAACAATATTGTAATGCTTCTTGGCTAATATTGGCATCAGTGGCAACAAACGCCAACAGGGTTGCCATATCTGGTCGAATCATGCCCGCGCCTTTGCATATGCCAGTTATCTTGACTTCACTACCTGCAATATTGACTGAAGTGCTTACTGCCTTCGGAACAGTATCGGTAGTCATAATAGCTTGAGCGGCTTTGGGCCATGATGACTCTTGTAGATTTTCAACTAATTCTGGAATAACTTTATAGAAACTCTCGACTTCAAGCCGTTTACCAATCACACCAGTTGAAAACGGCAATACCTGAGATTTTTCACAGTTAGTTTTTTCTGCTAATTTCTTACAAATTAACTGGGCATCATTAAAACCATCCTCACCAGTACCCGCATTTGCATTGCCGGAATTAATAATTAAATAACGCGGTGGATTTTTCTCTAAGTGCATTTTCGAAATACTTACCGGTGCTGCACAAAATGCATTTTTTGTAAATACAGCCGCTGTCACCGTCGACGATGCTAACTCAATTAATACCACATCATCTCGATCTGTATAGCAAATACATGCGGCAGCTGAGCTTAAGCTTACCCCAGCTATTGATTCCAAATTCTCTATCTTATTATTTAGCATAATGGTTATCTTGATGGATTCCAGTTAAATAACCCTTGCAAGCTACTATCTTTGAATCCAATTTAAAACAAGACGCTTGGAGATGCAAACAAGGTTTAATTTAAAATGCGCTTGGCACCTTAGTCAGGTGGCTACAATATTATTTAGAAAAATATGGCTCAAACTAAAAAACAGAAGAACCAAACCAGCAAAAATCAAATTTGAAATTTCAATAAGCCAGTCACTAAAACTTGATATTAATCGGACCGTTAGCAATGCATAAAGCTTAGCTTAATTTACCATGACACTGTTTATATTTTTTCCCTGAATTACAAGGACAGGGCTCGTTTCGACCAACCTTGCGATCTTCACGGCGATAAGGAGTATGCGATTCTTCCCCTTCAGCTTCACCACTTGATAATATATTATCAGCCTCGGCGTGCAAATAATTCACATCTGAACTCATGCGATGACGAGTCTGCGCCTCCGCCGCTTCTTCGTCTGACATTAAATCAATGGTCGACAATAAGTGCACAACATCGTGTTGAATTCGACCCAATAATTCCTCAAACATCTCAAATGAAATACGCTTGTATTCCTGTTTCGGATTTTTTTGAGCGTAACCATGTAAATGAATACCTTGACGCAAGTGATCCATGGCAGCCAAATGTTCTTTCCAATGGTGATCCAATCTATCTAGAAACACCGCTTTCTCTAAGTAACGCGATTGTCCCTCTTCAATTTTTTGATCAAACTCCGCTGTTTTTGCGCTGTAAACCGCTTCTAATTCTTCTATTATTTTTTCGCGAAGAGTTTCTTCATGCAAGGAATCATCCTTATCCAACCATTTCTGAACTGGCATTGCTGTACCGAAATTTTCTTCAAGCGATGTTTCTAATTCGGGGATATCCCAAAGCTCGTCTAAACTACCAGGCGAAATAGATTGACTGATTACACTATTAACCACTTCATGGCGCATTTCTTTAATTCTACCCGAGACATCTTCTTGCGCCATTAATACATTTCGTTGATTGTAAACAAATTTACGTTGATCGTTGGCAACGTCGTCGTAGTCGAGCAGATTTTTACGAATATCAAAGTTATGGGCTTCTACTTTTCGTTGTGCGCCTTCGATCGCACGACTCACTAAGCCATGCTCGATTGGTTCGCCCGGTTTCATGCCTAAACGTTTCATCATCGTTGCGACTCGTTCAGATGCGAAAATTCGCATTAGATTGTCTTTTAGTGATAAATAAAATCGTGAAGAACCTGGATCTCCTTGCCGACCTGAACGTCCACGCAGCTGATTGTCAATACGACGTGATTCATGTCTTTCAGTGCCTACAATGTGTAATCCGCCTGCATCTATTACCATTTGATGACGTTTAGCCCAATCATCTTTTACTTTTTGAATGCTACTTTCGCTAGGCTTCTTTAACTTTTTAAGCTCTACTTCAAGATTGCCGCCCAATACTATATCTGTTCCACGACCAGCCATATTCGTAGCAATAGTCACTGAACTCGGCGCACCCGCATTCGCTACAATTTCTGCTTCACGTTCGTGATGCTTAGCATTAAGTACCTCGTGCTTAATTTTAGCGTTGCTCAATCCGTTTGAGAGGTACTCGGACATTTCAATCGAAGTGGTACCAACCAATACTGGTTGCCCAGATTTATTACACTCCAGTACATCTTCAACTATCGCTTGCATTTTATCTTCAATGTCGACAAAAACAAGATCATTCCGGTCATCACGTAACATGGGTTTATTGGTCGGAATGACGACAACTTCGAGCGCATAAATAGAATGAAACTCAAATGCTTCGGTATCAGCTGTTCCCGTCATACCTGAAAGCTTGTTATACATCCTAAATAAATTTTGAAAAGTAATTGAAGCTAAGGTTTGATTTTCAGCTTCGATTTTTAAACCTTCTTTCGCCTCCACTGCCTGATGCAAACCGTCAGACCAGCGTCTTCCAGGCAAAGCCCTGCCAGTGAATTCATCGACGATCACAATTTCATTATTTTGTACTATGTAATCAACATCTTTTTGAAACAAGGCGTGTGCCCGAACAGCCGCGTCTAAATGATGCATGAGAGTAATATTATTCGAGTCGTACAAACTATCATTCTCTTCTAATAACCCCTCTTCTAACATTAGTTTTTCTACTTTAAGAAAACCAAGCTCGGTTATTTGAATTTGTTTTCCCTTTTCATCAACCGTGTAATCACCGTTAATTTCTTGTCCAGGATTAGTCACATCAATTTCGCCTTCATACTTAACAAGCTTGGGCACAATCACATTAATTTTATTGTAAAGACCCGAGCTTTCATCAGATGGTCCAGAAATAATTAAGGGTGTTCGAGCCTCATCAATTAAAATTGAATCAACCTCGTCAACTACGGCAAAGTTTAATTCTCTCTGCACACGTTCTTCATTCGAAAACGCCATGTTATCGCGCAAATAGTCGAAACCAAATTCATTATTTGTTCCATAAGTAATATCAGCAGAGTATGCTTCTAATCGTTTTTCATTATCCAAATCATTGATAATAACACCAACACTTAAACCTAAAAATTTGTATATCCTGCCCATCCAGTCTGAATCACGCTGAGCCAAGTAATCATTCACAGTCACAATATGTACGCCATTACCGGGAATGGCATTTAAATAGACTGCAAGCGTGGCAACTAAAGTCTTCCCCTCACCCGTGCGCATTTCAGCGATTTTACCCTTGTGTAAAACCATACCGCCTATTAGCTGCACATCAAAATGACGCATTTCTAAGACCCGTTTACCGGCTTCACGAACGACTGCAAATGCTTCTGGCAAGAGATCATCTAAAGATTCACCGTCTGCATGACGTTTTCTAAATTCTTCAGTTTTGGCGGTCAGATCAGCATCTGATAGTTGGCTGATTTCACCTTCTAAAGCGTTAATTTGGTCAACGACCAGATACATTTGCTTAACCAAGCGGTCATTCCGACTACCAAATATTTTGCGCAGTAATTTCATGTTGGATACTTATCCTGTAATTTATCTGTAAATGCATTTAGTGAGAAATTTCTAAGCTAATCCCGACCTAAAATGCTTCAAAATCTAAACGGCAAAGAGTAGCATAAATGCCTTCAGCATACCCCTATTTTTGGGTACACAATTAAGTAGATTCAAGCCACAACGGCTTGAATTAAGATAGATTCAGAATTTTTAGAGTTTAACGAATGACGTGCTTATTTTTTATGAAAGGATAAGGATTAACTGGTTTGCCTTTTTTATTGACAATCTCAAAATGAACATGAGGACCAGTTGAGCGGCCAGTACTACCGATCAGAGCAATTTTCTGACCTTGAGTAACCTTCTGACCTACCTTGACTAGATTCTTATGGTTATGCGCGTAACGCGTTATATATTCACCATGATTAACTTCAACTAAATTACCGTAACCTGCGCGTTTTCCAGACGAGGTGACCACTCCGTCAGCAACCGAATAGATTGGCGTGCCTTTTTTAGCTGCGTAATCAATACCATCATGAAATGTTTTTCGACCAGTAAATGGATCTCGGCGAGAGCCATACGAAGATGAAGGATAACCTTTTTTAACCGGACGGCCTTTAGGGACTACTTTTTGCTCAAGCCTAATATGCATTATCTGAGTTTCAAGCACACTTAAATTAACCTCTCGATCTTGAAGCAGAAGAGATAGGTCACTCATTTCTTTTAAGAAGTCTTTTATCTTCACCTGGCCGATCTCTGCTCCAGCAGGGCCTCCCTGTGCGGGTGGTTTACTAAAATTGAACTCGCCACTGTCTAAATTCGCCATACGCGTAAGACGCTGACCCAGCGCGTCTAAACGAATGACGTGAGATTTCATAATGCCTAGCTGTAGCGACAAGGCGGCTAAATAAGTTTGCGCAGATCGCCGGCTTGATCTAAGCTTTTTTTGTAAGGCTGCAATTCTTTGTTTTTCAGTCGTAAATATACCGCCATCGGTATATTGTAGAGTCCGTGCTTGACCTAACCAAAAGCCTGCGTAAAATAAACCAGCACAAATAATAAGTATTAAAGAAAGAGAAATTACATAAAAACGCGAATGACCCATTCGCAAAGTGAGCGGACTACCAATGTACTTTGTAAATAAAATTATATTCATATTTTTTTCTGTGGAGATCTCTTAAATTATGAAACCCCTGATGTTAATTATCGTTCAACTCCCTATAAACTTAAACCCATGCCTATAACTAAGCCTATACAAATTTCAAAATATTTTTCAAAATCTGAAACGAGTCACAATTCTGTTTGGTCTCAGGTCGAAAATTTAACGCAACTTAATCGGGATCTTGAAGAATTATTGCCTCAACCACTAAACAAAAATTGTGGTATTGCGAGCATAAAATCAAGCCAATTGACGCTTTACGCTGAGTCCTCTGCATGGTGCTATAAATTGCGATTACATTCAAGCCTTATAGTTAAATTTTTGAAAAAAAAGGAAATTTTCATTAATCAAGTTAAGGTCATCGTGTTGCCACAGTCTACAAATAGTCCTTCAAGAAGCCTGCCAAAGCCTAAAATCACACCAGAAATTAAACAAATATTATTGGCTGCAAAAGAAGCTTTGGACGACGAAAGAATACAGCAGAGCTTAGACAAGCTTATTGGGAAATAGTAAATAATCTGAGGTGTTCTTGAAAATAACATATTCGGAGCTGCTACGGGGCAGCCAAGCGACCCGGAGCGGATTTTACATAAGGGTAATGAGCACCGGAAGCGCTTGGCGAACAAAGTAGCGGCCCGAATACGGTGTTTTCAGGGACAGCTAGACGGTTGTTGGGCTATGGACCGGATGCACAAACGTAGCAGGTGCTTTTTTAGCATCATCAAAACTGACTTCTTCCCAAGCCTGTTCATTTTCAAGCAATGCTCGAATTAGCAAATTATTCATCGCATGGCCAGATTTGTAACCACGAAATGCACCGATAAGGCTATGACCTAGCAGATAAATGTCGCCAATTGCATCTAAAATCTTATGCTTTACAAATTCATCTTTATAGCGAAGCCCATCTTCGTTAAGAATTCGGTAGTCATCTACTACAACCGCATTATCTAAACTTGCGCCTAAGGCGAGTTGCTGCTCGCGAAGCATTTCAACATCTTTCATAAATCCAAAAGTTCTAGCTCGGCTAACTTCACGAACATAAGAAGTTGTCGAAAAGTCTATTTCAGCTTCCTGAGCTCTGGTATTGAAGACAGGATGATCAAAATCGATCTTAAAATTAACTTTAAAGCCATCAAACGGCTCAAACTGAGCCCATTTGTCGCCATCTTCTACTCTCAATTTTTTCTTAATTCGTATGAATCGTTTCGCGGCACCTTGCTCTTCAATTCCAGCTGATTGAATTAAAAATACAAAGGGACCCGCACTACCATCCATAACGGGTAATTCTGGTGCGCTAACATCGATATAAGCATTATCAATTCCAAGACCCGCAAAAGCAGACATTAAATGCTCAACTGTAGAAACTCTTACGCCATCATTAACGAGGGTGGTTGATAAATGAGTATCACCCACATTAAGTGCATTTGCTTTAATTTCGACAACGGGATCTAAATCGACACGACAAAATACTAGACCAGTATCTACAGGCGCAGGACGCAAAGTCAAATAGACTTTTTTTCCTGAGTGAAGACCTACTCCAGTGGCACGAATAACGTTTTTTAGTGTACGCTGATTTATCATTTATTATTTTTTTTCCAAACATATTAGGCTTTTAGCCCACTATTCGCCTCAAAACAGACCTCTTAGTGAAAGATCTAAACGTAAATTGACGGGCTACTAAGATAACAAAATTAGCCACTAAAGGGAACCAACTTTAATAAAATACTGCGCCGAAAGTGAACGGGGTATTTTTTCCGAATAGATTTCGCTCCGCATGAAGTCAATTCGCACAGGCGACTCCAATTTATAGGGGGCGATAATTCCATCCTCCCCCATCATAAATTGGAGAAACCCCCAACGGCTTGTGCCCGCAGCAAGCGGTGGGGTAAGCTGAATCTAAGGAACCTCTGATTAATCCCTGAAGCAGGCCTTACTGTGTTAAATCAATTCTCAAAATACGGGGCCGTGTAGCGGCAGACTCGTGTAAACTCCGTTTTTTCGAATTGATTTACCTTGTAATTCTCTGCTTGATGAATTAATCAGAGGCTCCCTAAGTTAAAAAAATGTAATATTCTCAAAATGAAAAAAGATCTGAGCTCTATATTAACTAATAATCGATATTTAAAAAATCGGCAAGCAGCACAAATACTTAACACTTAATAAGTATATTATAATATATTGTTATTACTGAGCCCCTTGCAGTAACGACTCTTCCCCAAAATTTAATTTAATGCAAAATATTAATCACTCCAGCGCTGTACCCTGAGGGGTATAGGGTACAGCGCCAAAAGCGAGTACTAAGAAACCGCTGATTATTCAGAGTCTCTTGTGACACAGGGAAGTGTCGCCAAAATCGATCACATTAAGCGATAGATTTTGTGAGACAAGAAAAAATCATATTTTTCTCTTGTCGCACCCTGACAATTCTGGGACGAATTGATCAGAGCTTCCCTAACTAGTCGTTTTGTATACGCAAAAATGCCGGTACTTCTAGTTGAGCTAAATCAGCATCTGAATGTGGATTTAATTGATCAACTGGAGTAGACGTCATTGCTCTTTTTCGCGCATAGGCTGGACGTTGATCCATTTCAGCGTAATCAATATCACCATGTTTATCACGCTTGTGAATCAAACGAACTGGAGCACCCGCTTCACGGTTTTGGCCAATGCCGGTCGCAACCACTGTCACTCTAAGCTCATCAGCCATATTTGGATCAAACACTGTGCCGATAATAATGCGAGCATTGTCAGATGCAAAACTTTTAATTGCTTCTCCAACTTCACCAAATTCACCCATGGACATATTTTCACTGGCCGTCACATTAACTAAAATCCCCTTCGCACCAGTCAAATCTACATCCTCAAGCAATGGACTAGAAATTGCATTTTCTGCAGCGATTCGAGCACGGTCCTCGCCAGATGCAATGCCAGACCCCATCATTGCCATGCCCATTTCAGACATAACGGTTTTCACGTCAGCAAAGTCGACATTGATTAACCCAGTTCGAGTTATCAATTCAGTTATACCTTGCACAGCGCCAAGTAAAACGTCGTTTGCTGCTTTAAAAGCATCTAACAAGCTGACACTCTTGCCCAATACACTGATTAGTTTTTCGTTAGGAATCGTAATTAACGAATCGACGTTTTTGCTCAATTCAGCAATTCCATCATTTGCCAATTGCATACGCTTGCGACCTTCAAAAGCAAAAGGTTTGGTAATGACAGCGACTGTCAATATTCCCATCTCTTTAGCAATTTCCGCAACTACAGGTGAAGCTCCAGTTCCTGTTCCACCACCCATGCCGGCAGTAATAAAGACCATGTTCGCACCTGCAATAAGTTCTTCAATGCGTTCACGATCTTCTAAAGCTGCTTGCTTGCCGACATCAGGATTTGCGCCTGCACCCAAGCCTTTCGTTATATTACTACCAATTTGCAATACTGATTTTGCGTCAGTGCTTCGTAGCGCTTGCGAATCAGTATTGATGCAAATGAAATCGACACCGTCAATACCGGCACGCACCATGTGCTGCACAGCATTACCACCACCGCCGCCAACTCCAATCACTTTCATCACTGGATTTTCTGTAAACTGATCAACTATTTCAAACATAACCCCTCCTCTATCACTAGAGTTAATTTACCAATAAAATAAAAACTTGATTTACCTCTACAAATTACCTTGAAACCAAGCTTTCATACGTTTCCAAACACTTTTCATTCCCTTGCCCGAGATCATATCCTGATTACCATGACCACTAAATTTATGACCAAAATGTAATAAGCCAACGCCAGTTGCATAAATTGGATTACGCACGACATCAACTAATCCTGATACATTTCCAGGAATGCCTAATCGAACTGGTATATGAAAGACTTCTTCTGCCAAATCGATTACACCTTCCATTTTCGAGCTACCACCGGTGAGAACTACACCTGCAGCAATTAAATCTTCATAACCACTTCGTCGTAGTTCAGCTAAAACAAGCGATAACAATTCTTCATAACGAGGCTCTACCACTTCAGCTAAAGTTTGTCGCGCTAAACGCCTTGGCTCACGATCACCAACACTAGGTACTTCAATTGAATCATCTGGACTGGCTAATTGAGTTAAAGCGCAAGCATATTTAATTTTGATTTCTTCAGCGTATTTTGCCGGAGTTCTAAGCGCAACAGCGATATCATTAGTCACTTGATCGCCCGCAACTGGAATAACTGCGGTATGACGAATTGAACCATTTATGAATATAGCGATATCTGTTGTGCCACCACCGATATCAACTAAACAAACTCCCAGTTCTTTTTCATCTTCGGTTAGCACTGCGTAGCTAGACGCTAATTGCTCTAAAATGACATCATCTACTTCTAGTCCACAGCGGCGAACACACTTAATAATATTTTGTGCCGCACTCACTGCACCTGTAATAATATGCACCTTGGCCTCTAATCGAATACCTGACATACCAACAGGTTCCAAAATGCCATCTTGGTTATCAATAATAAATTCCTGAGGAATGATATGTAGAATTTTTTGATCCGCAGGTATCGCCACTGCACGTGCTGCATCTATAACGCGATCTACATCTGACGGACTTACTTCTTTGTCTCTAATGGCGACTATCCCATGTGAATTTAAACTTCGAATATGACTACCGGCAATGCCTGCATAACCAGAGTGTATTTGGCAGCCCGCCATGAGTTCTGCCTCTTCAACCGCACGCTGAATTGAACTCACCGTAGACTCAATATTAACCACAACGCCTTTTTTAAGACCGCGCGAAGGATGGGTGCCTATGCCTATAATTTCAATCACATCGTCTTCGTTAATTTCGCCCACAATCGCAACCACCTTAGATGTACCAATATCTAAGCCAACAATCATATTTGTTTCTGGTCGCCTTGCCATTTCCCTTAACCTCCGAATCCATATCGTTTAGTTTTCTTGCCGGATTTCCATTTCACTGCAAAACCATTGGTATACCTTAAGTCGATTGCATGAATATCTTTGACCTTTGTTTTTAAGACAGATTGGAATACTCGCGATAGGCGATTAGCTCGAGTAAGCACCTCACCTTTTCCAAGTCGAATGACTATGCCATTTTGTAAGCGAAGACTCCAAGCACGCCTTGCACTCACTACCACTTGTGTAATAATTAAATTTGCTCTTGCGAATGAGCGACTCATCGTTAGATAGTTTTCTGCCATAACTTTTTGATAACCGCTTGGCCCTTTAAAAAAAGGCAAACGCATTAATCGCCCTCGAACCCGAGCTGCCATATGCTCACCCTCTTGAGTGATTAAGCCACCGTGCGCCCAACGCGCTAATGGTTTTTCTTCGACAATCACAATGCGTAATGTATCTGGCCATATACGTCGAATTGACACTTTATCTACCCACATTTGGTTTTTAATTTTCTTATGGATCGCTTTAATATTAACGGTGAAAAAATTTCCTTTAATCAGTGGCGATATTAAGCGTTGGACTTTTTTTCTATCCACATAGTGAAATTCACCGCCAATTTGCACTGAACGTATTGGCAAAGTTTTCGAAGATAAAAATTGAGTAGCCACATAAGCGACAGCCAAAACTAACGCAGCCAGTAAAATAATCGTACGTACCGCACGAAAGCTTAATATCGCCCTATCTTCCTCTTCATATCGATAATCGTTTCGCATTATCCTAATTACCATCGCTAGTAAAACTTGATTCTAAAATCCGCCAAACTAATTCATCAAAATCGTAACCTGCTTGCTTCGCTGCCATCGGCACCAAACTATGATCTGTCATACCGGGCACTGTATTGGCTTCGATCAACCAAGGCTGACCAGATTCATCCATCATATAATCAACCCTACCCCAACCACTTGCACCACAAGCAGCAAATGCTTGTACAGCTATTTCTTGCATTTCCTTTTCTTTTTTCGAATCTAATCCGCAAGGACAATGGTATAACGTAGTACTGGATTGATACTTTGCGTCATAATCATAAAAAGTATTCGGCGTTTCCATTTTGATCAGTGGCAACGCTTCTTTATCTAAAATAGAACAGGTATATTCTCCACCCGCAATCCAGCGTTCAGCAATTATTTCATAATCGTACTTTGAAGCTTCTATCCATGCTGGCTCTAATTCTGTTTCACTGTCTACCTTCGCCATGCCAATACTTGAACCTTCATGAATTGGTTTTATTATGCAAGGAAATCCGACCTTTTGTTTTACTTGAGCTAAGTCTTCGCGCTGGCGCATAATGACAAATTCAGGCGTTGGTAGATTCAAGCCTAACCACATCAATTTTGTTCGTAATTTATCCATCGCGATCGCGGAACCTTGTACGTTTGAACCTGTATAAGGCAAGTTTAAACTTTGCAATATCGCCTGAATAACTCCATCCTCTCCACCACGGCCATGCAACACAATGAATACCCGATCAAATTTCTCTTGCTGCATTTGTTCAATCGGTGAATCGCCAATATCAACCGCATGCGCATTAATTTTATTTCTAAGCAATCCAGCCAATACGGCATTGCCACTATTTAATGACACCTCACGCTCAGCTGATGTGCCACCTAATAAGACGCCAACCCGACCAAAGTCTTTCGCATTTTTTATTTTTCTCTTGATCTTGTTTGTCATTAACTTTGCTCTGCGTTGCCTATTATTCGAACTTCAGGACTCAACTGCACATCGTGTTTTTCTAACACTGTCTTTTGTATAGACTGTATAAGCGCTTCGATCTCAGCCGCTTTTGCGCCGCCGGTATTAATGATAAAGTTAGCGTGTTTTTCTGAAACACAAGCCTTGCCTATACAAAAACCTTTTAAATCACTTGCTTCAATCAATCGCGCGGCATGATCTCCGTCTGGGTTGGTAAAAACTGAACCGCAACTTGGTAAACCAATAGGCTGCGAATCATTACGTTTACTGAGCAACTCTTTAATACCTTTTTCGTCTTGCCCTGTTTCTTCATTTATAAATTCACACAAAGCCGAAACAAACCATTCATCTGATTGAGAATCCTTTTTTGAAGCATTAGGTCCTTGAACATGTCGATAAGCAATATCGTACTCAGATTTCTGCCGTGTTCGTAATATCCCTTTATTATCCAAAGTTTCAACTTCGATCACGTAAGGCCAGGTCTCGCCACCAAATGCGCCTGCATTCATCGCCAAAGCACCACCCATCGTTCCTGGGATGCCCGCTAAAAAAGCCGCTTGATTCATATTGTGTTGAAGACAAAAACGCGCTGTTTTAGCGCAAGTCACTCCCGCGCTTACTCGAATACGAGTTTCTGAAACTTTTTCTAAAATTTGATTAATGCCTAGCATGGCAATGACGCAGCCGTTAAACCCAGCATCTCTAACTAATAAATTACTGCCCAAGCCTAAAAAACAAATATTGATGTCATTTGCCTCTTGTTGCAAAAATAGAATTAGATCATCTAAATCCACTGGCTTAAAAAATACTTTCGCAGGTCCACCCACACGCCAAGAAGTATGTTTTGACATTGGCTCATCGTATTTAATGAGACCTCTAATTTGCGAGTTTTTCACATTTGCCATCATTTCAATTAATGTTTACTCATTTTCTTTGCTAATTTGCTAGCAACGACACCTATATTGCCCGCACCCAGAGTCAAAACGAGATCATCGTCTTGCACTATATTCCTCAAAGTCTCATCTAATTTTGTAATATCTTTTATAACGATTGGATCTATATGGCCGCGAGCACGAATTGCTCGAGCTAATGCCTTTGCATCCGCCCCTGTAATTGCCTTCTCTCCTGCCGGATAGACCTCGCTTAAAATCAACACATCAACCTTCGACAACACTTCAGCAAAATCATCAAATAAGTCTCTAGTCCGGCTGTAACGATGCGGTTGAAAAACTAAAACCAAACGCTGCTCGGGCCATCCTGAACGTACGCCTGACAAAGTTGCATCAATTTCTCTTGGGTGATGCGCATAATCATCAATTAATAAAAATTTAGCTTTAGCCGCTTGAACTTCTCCATAATTTTGGAAGCGCCTTCCAATGCCCTGAAAATGTTGTAGTCCAGATACTATTGCCTCTTCTCTTACTCCAAGTTCATACGCGACAGCAATGGCCGCTAAGGAATTAAGCACATTGTGCAAACCAGGTAAGTTTAGAGAGACGCGTAACAATCCGGGACTATCGAGTAATTTGACATCAAACTCTGTCATTTGGCCTTTTTGAGTAATATTAAGTGCTTGAAAATCTGCATCTGCGCTAAAACCGTAGGTGACCACCGTTCTTGTCACACGGCTCAATATGCTTCTAACTTCTGGGTCTTCAATACACAAAATAGCAATACCGTAAAAAGGTAAATGATGTAAAAACTCAATAAAGGTTTCTTTTAAGCGATTAAAATCTCCCTCGTAAGTCGACAAATGATCCTCATCAATGTTGGTAACAATTGAAATCATCGGCTGCAAATATAAAAATGAAGCATCACTTTCATCTGCTTCAGCGACTAAGTATTTTCCTTCTCCCAGCTGAGCATTTGTTCCTGCACTATTGAGTAGACCGCCAATAACAAATGTTGGATCCAGTCCCGCTTCCGCTAATAAACTCGAAACCAAACTTGTTGTTGTGGTCTTACCGTGCGTGCCCGCTACCGCAATGCCGTACTGAAAGCGCATTAATTCCGCCAGCATTTCCGCTCGAGGAACGACTGGTATACGTTGATCTAAAGCCGCTTTTAATTCCACATTGTTCTCCTTAATTGCACTGGAGCTTACAACGACATCACAAGATTGAATTGCACTTGCGTCATGTCCAAAATTAATGACAGCACCAAGTTCTTGTAATCTTTTAACAGACTTATTTTCACTTAAGTCAGAACCTGTCACTTCGTATCCCAAATTAATTAGCACTTCGGCAATGCCACACATGCCCGAACCACCGATGCCGATCATATGGATACGTTTCACTCGTCCCATTCGGTTTTCTATGGTTTTCTCTTTACTCATCTCTTTGTCTGTGCCTAACATTCATTGTTATTTATTACTTTCCGGTTTAGTATTTTCCAAGGCTTACAATTAAATCTGCAACTTGTACCGCCGAATCTGTGATTGCCAATGATCTGGCTGCTTTCGCCATGTTGAGTAATTCATGTCGTTGCCCAACATGGGACTTTAATATTTCAGTTAATTTTTCAACCGTGAGTTCACGCTGCGCTATTAATTGTCCTGCTTTTGCCTTCGTTATAAAACTTGCATTCTTTGTTTGATGGTCATCTACAGCATGCGGAAAAGGAACTAATATAGAACCGACACCTGCCGCGGTTAGCTCCGATATTGTGAGCGCACCAGCTCGACACAAAACGATGTCGGCCCAACTATAGGCCTCCGACATATCTTCAATAAATGCCGTCAACTCAACTTGAATACTCGCCTGCTGATAATATTCACGCGCTTGCTCTAAATTTCGTTCTCCGGCTTGATGACGCACTTCCGGTCTCTGTTCTTCGCTTAGGTTGGCCAAAGCCTGAGGTAACACCGCGTTAATAGCTTGTGCCCCCAAACTACCACCCAGTACTAAAAGACGTATCGAGCCATTTCTTGCCTTAAATCGTTTTTCCGGATCATCCAACGCGACAATATCTGCTCGTACTGGGTTGCCCGTTAACAAAACTGGCTTTTTAGTATTAAAGCTACCAGGAAAAGCCTCACAAACTTTATTAGCTATTTTTGATAACATTCGATTTGTCATGCCAGCCACTGCATTTTGCTCTTGAATAATAAGAGGCTTTAACAATAATCTCGCTGCAAATCCACCAGGCCCAGTCACAAAACCACCCATGCCTAAAACCGCTTTAGGTCTGCGTTTCAGCACAATCCACAACGCTTGGCAAATCGACCAAAAAATCATAAAAGGTGCTTTTAGTAATTTTGCAGCACCCTTGCCACGAACACCACTCGCAGACAAATAACAAATACTTAAACCTTCTGCTGGTATCACCCTTGATTCTATTCCAGCTCGAGTGCCTAACCAAAACACAGGTATGTCTCTGCTTAATAGTTCACGCGCTACTGCGAGTGCTGGGTAAACATGCCCCCCGGTGCCACCGGCCATTATCATTACTGGTCTTTTACGTTTAGCCATTGAGCTTCAACTTTATCATTAGCTGGGTCACACATTCCGACTACGTTTTATGTTAAACGGTTTTTTCTTATGCCTAACTTCGTAATCAATACGCAATAATATCGCGATCGCAATCATCGTGGTTATTAAGCTACTACCGCCATAACTCATTAACGGCAGAGTTAATCCAGTGGTTGGTAATACACCTAAATTAACTCCTATATTTGTAAACGCCTGCAAGCTAATCCAAGTGCCAATGCCGTAGGCAAAATAAGCGTGAAAATAATGTTTACAAGCTAGAGCCCGGCTAGCGATTGCATAACCGCGAACAACTAATACCAAAAATAAAACAATAACCAATGTTGAACCTAAAAGCCCTAACTCTTCACCAATCACTGCATATAAAAAATCAGTATGCGGCTCAGGTAAATAACCGGCTTTTTGCATTCCTGCTCCTAAGCCAACACCGGAGAAACCACCTAATCCAAATGCCATCAAGGAGTTAACCAATTGATAGCCACCATGACTCGCGTGTGCCCATGGATCTTGAAAACTTAAAACCCGTTCAAAACGATACGGCACCGTATAAACTAAAACTGCAAACGCAACACACATGCAAATTACAACGCCAATGAAAAGCGAACCACGCACGCCACCTAAATACATCAATACCAAAGAACTCACCATAATAATCACAGCAGTTCCAAAATCAGGCTCGGCAAGTAACATCGCACATATAACCAGAACCACTGAAATTGGCTTTATAAAACCCGCCATACTGCTTCTTGCTTCTTCAGGGTGTCGAAATAAATAACCGGCGATATAAGCCACAACGAATAACTTAGCTAGCTCCGAAACCTGAAGATTGTAATTGCCTATCGGTATCCAGCGCATGCTGCCCTTAATTGCTTTTTCTTGTCCAATGCCAGGGATTAGAACTAAAATTAACAATACAAAAGTAATTAACAATGCAAGTGGGCTAAGCCGATACCAATTAACCACTGGCGTCTTAAAGACTAAATAACAACAAAGTAAGCCGATGCCAACAAATAAAACATGACGATTCACATAATAAAATGCATCGCCGAGCTTTTGCTCCGCAATCGTAATTGAAGACGAAGCAACCATGACTATGCCTAACGCAATTAATAATAAAGTACAACGTAGCAACCACTGGTCGCACAAAGCCGGCGTAACTTTTTTTACGTCTGCTGAAAATTGTTTGGCATAATCAATTCTCACTCGCCGATCAACCTCTTCACTGAATCAATATAGCTTTCACCTCGATCAATAAAATTCTTAAACATATCAAAACTAGCGCAGGCCGGGGATAATAAAACCGCATCGCCGGGCTGTGCATAACTTGCTGCTTTTAGCACTGCTTCGTCCATTGACATCGCATGTGCAATTGGCACGCAAGCTTGTAATGCTTCTTCGATTTTCTTTGCATCCTCTCCAATCAAAACTACTGCTCGCGCATGTTCGCTTATCGCTGGACGTAATTCAGAAAAATCTGCGCCCTTAGCCTGGCCTCCAGCAATTAAAACAATTGGTTGTGGTAAGCCTTGCAACGCTGCGTTTGTTGCGCCAATGTTGGTTCCTTTCGAATCGTTGTACCATCGCACCTCATCTTTTTCTAATATCCATTGAGTTCGATGCGCTAGACCCGCAAAGGATCGCAGAGTATTGATCATGGCATGCTTAGAAACGTTAGCACTTAATGCTAATGCAAGCGTTGCCAAAACATTTTCAATATTATGACTGCCAGCAATTTTCAACTCATTCACTTTAATAATTAATTCGTTTTTGCATTTAATCCAAATTTCATTATTTAATTCAGACAAACATACATCTACTTTTGTACTCTTCATGCTATAGGTTATTTTTGTACCAAGCTTAGAGGCAATACTTGCTATTGCTTCGTCATCAATGTTATACATTACATATTTAGCACTTGAAAATATTTTAGTTTTTGAATCACTGTAATCTTGCAAAGTCTCGTAACGATCCATGTGGTCCGCAGAAACATTTAACACTATCGCCGCAAATGCTTTTAGCTTAGAAGTTGTTTCTAATTGAAAACTAGAAAGCTCCAACACATAATAATCGGGTACTTTCTTGGTAAGTAAATCCAATGCTGGAATTCCAATATTGCCACCAAGCTCAACCTTAATTCCATCCTCACGCAATAGTTCTGTTAACAAGGTGACAGTCGTACTTTTGCCATTTGAACCTGTAACAGCAATAATGGGAGCCTTTGCGTGACGAGCAAATAATTCAATATCGCCGTAACAAGTGATACCCTTTTTAAGGGCCAGCTGAATCTCAGCTGTTTGCATAGGCACGCCTGGACTCACTACAATTTCTTCTGCCGACGCAAAATCAGAAAAGTTAAAATCTCCTAAGCTTAATTCCACCTCAGGCCATTTCTTTTTGAGCTCCTCTACATTGGCAGCAGGTGGATTTAAGCGAGAGTCAACGACTTTTACAGTTTTATCTAACGCCATCAAATAGCGCACGCAGGAAAGTCCACTCGCACCTAAACCAACCACCAGAAATTGTACTTTTTTATTGCTCAAACTTTTTCCTCGACGAGCAGTGACCACAGCGTTCTTGTTTAATGATGTGGCCTCTACCTCGATTACTGACATAACACTTTATTCCTAATCTCTTAACGTAATTTTAAAGTTGCTAAACCAATCAAAACTAATATGACGGTAATAATCCAAAATCTAACGATTACTTTAGGTTCAGCCCAGCCTTTAAGCTCGTAGTGGTGATGCAATGGCGCCATACGAAAAATGCGCTTGCCAGTCAATTTAAAGGACGCTACTTGTAAAATGACCGACACCGTCTCAATCACAAAAATGCCACCCATAATAAACAAGACTAGCTCTTGCCTAACAACAACAGCAACGATTCCCAGTGCCGCACCTAGCGCTAAGGCGCCGACATCACCCATAAACACAGTTGCGGGATAAGTGTTAAACCAAAGAAAACCAAGGCCTGCACCGACAATTGCACCACAAAATATGACCACTTCACCCACGCCTTCTATCGATGGGATTTTTAGATATTGAGAAAACTCAGCGTGTCCTGATAAATATGCAAAAACACCCAATGCGCCGCCTACCAATACGGTAGGTAAGATAGCCAAGCCATCTAAGCCATCCGTCATATTGACTGCGTTGCTAGTACCAACAATAACGAAGTACGCTAGTGGTATAAATAACAAACCAAGTTGTGGCTGCCAGCTTGCGACAAACGGAATGACCAGTTGAGTCTCAACCGGATTTACATTCGCCAGAGCTTTCACATTTGCCACCGCTTTCGCGTTATTCAATAAGTTCTCACCTAAATTACTTCCTAAGGCGGAGAGTACTCGATGCGCTTCAGCAGACGAATGCTGAGCCATATAATATAATAAGATAGCCACGCCCAAGCCGATAACTGACTGCCAAAAATATTTATACCTAGCAGCTAATCCCTTCGGGTCTTGCAAGACTAGTTTTTTATAATCGTCAACCCAGCCTACAACGCCAAAACCTAAAGTAGTTAACAACACAATCCAAATATAAGGATTTCGCAAGTCGCCCCACAATAAAGTGGTAATGGTGATGGCTACTAAAATTAAGGCCCCGCCCATTGTTGGGGTTCCCATTTTTTTCAAATGCGACTCGGGACCATCGTCTCGAATAGGTTGACCCATCTGCTTATAGTTCAACTTACGTATCATCCAAGGACCAATCATGAATGAAATAAGCAATGCGGTGATAATAGCGAGAACTGCGCGCAAGGTTAAATAACCAAAGACATTAAATACACTGTATGTTTTTTCTAAATATTCTGCGAGGTATAAAAGCATGACTAACTGTCCTCTCGATTTAATTTATTATTAGCCAGAGCATCAACAAAACGTTCCATTTGCATAGCACGAGACCCTTTTACCAGAATCGCACCATCGCCCTTCCATTCCTGATGAACAGTATCAAGTAATTCCTCTGGCTTGGCAAAATGTTTGCCACCCTCACCGAAAAAATCACTGGCATAACGCGCGTTTTCACCAAATGTCAATAAGCGACTTATTCCCGCTCGTCTCGCTAATCTACCTGCTTCTTCGTGCATTTCACTTGAGCCATCACCTAACTCACCCATATCACCTAATATCAACCAATTATCTGTGCCCAAATTCGCTAATACATTTAATGCCGCAGCCAAAGAAGTTGGATTTGCATTGTATGTATCATCCAACAAACGCATACCCTTCTCTCCCGTTTTCCATTGCAAGCGACCTTTAACCGGCGACATTTTTTCTAATCCCTGCTTAATGCTTGCTAAATCAATTCCAATTGCATAACAGGCAGCAGATGCAGACAGTGCATTTAGAACATTATGCACACCTAATAAACGCAGATTAAACTCAATCTTGCCTTGCAGTGATTTCATTGAAACCAGTGTGCCCTCATTTGTCACTTTTATTTTGGCTGAATAATCTGCCTCTTCCTTTAACCCAAAAGAAACCACTTTCTTGCCTTTCGCTAAATCCAGCCAAACTTGATGACGCGAGTCATCTAAATTAATAACGGCGGTACCTGTTTTACTTAAACCTTCAAATATTTCACCTTTTGCCTTTGCAACACCATCTATGCTGCCAAAACCTTCTAAATGAGCAGCGCCTGCATTAGTAATAATGGCGACGTCACCACAGGCAATATTTGTCAAATAACTAATTTCACCGTGATGGTTTGCGCCCATTTCTATCACTGCATAGTCTTCAGCATTAATTGATAAAATAGTTAATGGCACACCATAATCATTATTTAAGTTGCCGCTCGTTGCTAGCGTTGCACCTTTTTCACAACATATCGATGCAAGCATTTCTTTAACAGATGTTTTGCCATTACTTCCCGTCACGGTGAGCACAACACAATTTAAGGTTTGACGGTATTTTTTTGCTAGTTCTCCTAAAGCGATACGCGTATCTTTAACTAAAATTTGCGGAAGATTAGCTTTTACTTCGCGTGAGACGATAAGCGCTGCCGCATTGCTCTCACCAGCATCCAGCCTGCCTTGATCTATAAACTCATGCGCATCAAAATTCTGACCTTTAATTGCTATAAACAAGGAGCCTGGCACTAGGGTGCGTGAATCTATGCCCACATCAGAAATCGACACAGAACTTTCTGCAGATAAACTACCATCGACCCATTCTGCAATTTGTTTTAATGACGTTGATTTCATAGTTACGCTATTGGAGCACCTAATGTATTCATGGCATTTATTGCTCTGCCAAATGTTGCTGAACAATTACACGGTCACTGAACCAGCGCCGCTCCTGGCCTATTAATTGATAATCTTCGTGTCCTTTCCCAGCCACTAAAATTGCGTCGCTAGGCCGTGCTGCCTTGAAAGCTAAACCAATCGCTTTGGCGCGATCATGCTCTACGTCAACAACAGTCGATTTTTGCTGAACTTTTGAAATACCACTTAAAATTGCTTGGACTATGGCATCTGCTGACTCACCACGTGGATTGTCATCTGTTACTATCACTGAATTCGATAAGCGTGCAGCAATGTCACCCATATGAGCTCGTTTACCTTGATCGCGATCACCACCACAGCCAAAAACAGTAATAATATTTTTATAGCCATGCTCTCTTATCGCTAACAATACTTGCTCTAATGCTTTTGGCGTATGCGCATAATCAACAATAGTCATCGGCTTGTTTTTAGCAGTCAACAGTTCCATTCGGCCAGGCACAGTGCTTAATTGGCTGAGGACATTTAATGCCTCAGCAAAATCTTCGCCTAAAGCCATTAGACTGGAAAACGTGGCTAATAAATTGCTAACATTAAATCGGCCAAGCAATGCCGTTTTTACTTTTCCCTCACCCCAAGGACTACTCAAGGTAAATTCAATGCCAGTCGTTCTTAAATTAAGATCAATACATCTTACCGTTTTACTTACTTCAAATACCGAATTTGCGCTTAAGCTATAAGCTAAAACATTTTTCTTTTTTCTATACTGTTGTGCAAGGCGAAGTCCAAATTCATCATCAACATTTAAAATTAATGTCTTTAAAGATTCAAACTCAAATAATTTTTGTTTAGCGTCCGCATAATTTTCAACACTTCCGTGATAATCTAGATGATCTCTGCTTAGGTTAGTAAGTACTGCAATATGAAAATTAACACCATTAACTCGACCTTGTTCCAACGCATGAGACGATACCTCCATTACAGCTTGTTGAGCTTTATGAGATTTTAAATCACGCATTAAGCTTTGAATTCGAATCGCATCTGGAGTTGTATGAGTTGCCTCAGACATTTCCCCAAAAAATCCATAACCCAAAGTACCTAATACGCCACAGGGTTTACCAAGCAGTTTCATTGCTTGCGCTATAAATTGACTGCATGATGTCTTACCATCGGTACCGGTCACACCAACGACTAACATTTCACTTGTTGGCTGAGCGTAGTAACGAGAGGCGATATAACCAAGTTTTTGACTTAAGTTTTCTACCCCTACTAATACAATTTTCTGTGTGTTACTTAATTTATTTAACCAAAGCTCTGCACTAATATCCGCTTCATATATTATCGCGCCTGCGCCTGCATCAATTGCTTTTTGAGCATACGTTAGGCCATGTACCTGCGTACCTAAGCAAGCACAAAAAACATGCCCAGCGCTTATAGATCGACTATCAATAGTGATTCCTGTTACCTCAAAATAAGGAATATCCGAGCTATCACAAAAACCATCTAATAGCTCGCTTAATAAAATTCCTTTAGGCTCTTCTATTGGCACACTCATCACCGCCTATCCGATACCAAGATATCTGAAACAATTGAATGAGAATTACTTATTGTCATCGCATCCGGCGCCACGTTTAACAAACGTAAGCTACCTTGCATTACTTTTGAAAAAACAGGTGCTGCCACTTGACCACCATAATACTCGCCTGCTTGTGGCTCATTAATAACAACAACCATCGCTATTTTTGGATTACTGACTGGTGCAAGACCTGCAAATAAGGCAATATGCTTTGAATCAGAATAGTCAGTTTCGCCCTTAGGTTTTATACGTACCGTGCCCGTTTTACCCGCAACTCGATAACCTGGCACTGCTGCCAAGTAACCCGTGCCTCTTTGACTAACGACCTGTTCCAACATGAATTTAACTTCGCTGGCGACCTTGGCAGACATTAATTGCTTGCTTTTTATCACGCCTGTGCGCTTTAAAATAGTTACTTCTACGTCTCGACCTTTATTAGCAATAACCGCATACGATTTAGCTAACTGTAGTGCTGTCATTGAGACGCCGTAGCCGAAAGACAAAGACTTCAATTCAACCTGGTTCCAGTTTTTATAATGTCGAAGCGTGCCCGCGGATTCACCAGGTAGGGAGCTTTTTGTACGTTGGCCAAAGCCAAAGTCTTGATATAAATTCCAAATTGGTTTACGTCCTAACGCTAAGGCAACTTGACTTGCACCAACATTAGATGACTTCACCAATACTTCTTCCATGCTCAAGATGCCATAATTTTTCGAGTCATATACTTTGCGTGCACCCAAGCCAACCCAACCAGGATTAGTATTTAATTGCGAATAACGATTAAATAAACCACTTTGCAAACCTGCCGCAATTACCAAGGGCTTTATAGTTGACCCAGGCTCAATGGGATCAGTCACAGCTCGATTGCGATAACTGGAATCGTAGTCGCCTCGATCATTCGGATTGAACGAGGGGTTGTTAACCATTGCGAGTATTTCACCGGTCTTAATATCGAGCATCACTAAGGATGCAGATTTAGCGCGATGACGCTGTACTGCCGCTTTCAACTCTCGATACGCTAAGTATTGCAAACGCTGATCGATGCTTAAGGTTATGTTTACACCATGCGCACTTGCTTTGATACGCTCAACGTCTTCAACTATGCCGCCAAAAGCGTTTCTTCTGACACGCTTTAGCCCTTTGATACCGCTTAATTTCTTATTGTACTTAAGTTCAATGCCTTCTTGACCAATGTCATTCACATTAGTAAAACCGACCACGTGGGCGCTTACCTCAGCCAAAGGATAATAACGTTTTACTTCGCGCTTTAATCTAACGCCTTTAATACGCATTTTTCGTATTAGTCGGGAAACTTTGGGATCAACACGACGTTTTAGGTAAATAAAACGCTTTTCAGTCACTAACGATAATCGTTTTTTCAAATCCGAACTGGAAACTTTTAGCGCCTTAGCTAAATTTCGCAACTGCTGTTCTGTCATCGATACCAATCGAGGATTAAAATACACAGAATGTATCGGAGTACTAATCGCTAACGGCAAGCCATTGCGATCAACTACAATGCCACGATTTCCAGGTATATCCACTAAACTAAAATGACGACGTTGGCCTTCGCTTTCCAAGAAACCTTGCTCATACACTTGCAAGTACACCGCACGCCAAAATAATAATCCAGCAATGACGCCGATACACAGCAGCACCATTCGTTGGCGAAATTTAAAATCAACAACTTGCTTTCTTCGATTGTAAGTCATTACTGTATCACCACTACTTGCGAGTGTTCTGGCGGCCTCATGCCTAATTTATTACGTGCAACTCTTTCTACCTTACCGTGAGAAAGCACAGTACTTTGCTCTAATAATAATCGGCCCCATTCTTCATTAAGAAATATTTCTGCTTTACTTAATCCTTGCAATTCAGTAAACAATGTACGACTTTTATGTTTCACAAAAACTAGCGCTAGCGAAGTCATAACAATAAAAACAAATAACACAGTGACAGTCACCGTAGTTGCTTTCATCGAAGGCGCTCCGCGACTCGCATCACCGCGCTGCGTGAACGATAATTAACTTCCACTTCTTCAGCCGAAGGGCGGATTATTTTTCCTATCGGCTTAAAAACTGAAATAAATTTTTCGGTTTGTATTGGCAAATCGAGTAGCTGATCAGGTTCACCCTTGTGCTGCAATCGAATAAATTGTTTAACTATTCGATCTTCAAGCGAGTTAAAACTTATAACAACTAGTCGCCCACTGATTTTTAGAATAGATTTTATTGAACCAAGAAATCTTTTTAGATCGTCCAACTCTTGATTTACTAAAACTCTAATTGCTTGAAATGTTCTTGTTGCTGGATGTTTATTTTTTTCTTTTTTTGGCACGATGCGAGCAACCAACGCCGCCAATTCAGCCGTGGTTGTTATTGCCTTTTCTTGTCGAGTTTCGACGATGACTCTAGCAATTCGTCCAACAAATCGTTCCTCACCATACTCTTTTAATACACGAGCAATTTCAGTCTCGGAGGCACTGTTTAGCCAAGATGCTGCCGTCATGGTTTGCTCAGTATTCATTCGCATGTCAAGTGGCCCGTCTTCCATAAAACTAAACCCGCGTGCTGCCGAATCTATTTGAGGTGACGAAACCCCTAAATCCAATAACACACCATCGACTTCTTGAATTCCGTTATTTTTTAACTTAGTCCCCATATCCGCATAGCTTCCGTGTATTAAACTAACTCGATCATCTAGTGTCACAAGATCTGAAGCGGATTGAATTGCTTCAGGATCTTTATCAATTACTACCAACCGTCCCTTATCACCTAAACCCTCTAGTATCGCTCTACTATGTCCGCCTCGGCCAAATGTCCCATCGACATATAAACCACCGGACTTAATATTGAGTGCCTCAATGGCTTCTTTTAGGAGTACCGATTCGTGAGCATGCTTGGCAGCAGAGCTCATAAAGAAATACCGGCTATTCCGTCTCCTAATTCACCGTCTAACAAAACATCTTCCTTTGTAATTGCCTCAGTAACGGCAATCCACTTATCTTCATCCCACAATTCGAATTTTTTACCAAGACCAACCAACATGGCTTTTTTATCTAGTCCACTCATGTTGCGTAAATTTGCTGGAATAAGCACCCGACCTTGCGAATCCATCTCGCAATCTGCTGCATTACCTATATAATTACGACAGATCATTCGGGCTTTGGCATTGAGATTGGGAAGTTTTTCCAATTCTCGTTGATGTACATCCCACTGAGGTGTTGTATAAATAAACAAACAACCGTCGGGATCAAATGTAATCACCAATTCGCCGGAGCTTAATTGGTTAATTTCGTCACGAAAACGAGTAGGAATCGCAATGCGACCTTTAACATCAATAGATAGATTGTATGAACCGCGGAACGACAAGTATCAATCTCCAGGAGGGCTGAACCCCATAATTCGCCACTAAACTTCACTTCTTACCACATTTATCCACTCTACAATTCTGGTCTCGAACAGGATTAAAGTCAAGTATGCACCTGAAAGAATTATGTAAAAAGACAGTAACTTAGGTGTGTTTAATCAAGCGGCTTCAATATTTAGATTTTTTGGACTCAATGAAAACAGGAGCTTAGTGCATGCAGTTGATGTGCACTATAAAGAGACAACGAAAATTTTGATTAAAAAATAGACTAAAAATAATTCAAATTAATTTTTATTGATTGATTTATGTTCGTTTTGTCTATTAATCAATCAACACCTGAAGTCATTGTAAAACCTATAAAAAATTTCTTACCTGCCATTATAATCATTAAAGTATGTATTGGACTTAAATCTTAAATTCCAAAAACAAAAATATTAGGAGCTTTGAGTCTCCACTTTTGTAACTTAGGTGGTCATGCAAGTTGTGCTTGAAAAACACAACGAAGCAATCCACCTTAGTGTCAACATATACTTTGATTAATTAAACAAGTGAATTTAGGAGATCACTTCGCAAGCTTTGCTTGCTCAGGACGCTTTGGCGGAATGCTCCTCACTTAGGGCTTTACTATTTATATGCTACTTATGATGTCAGAAGTTGATCGATAAGCCGGATTCGTTCTTGAACAGTCATTTACCTCTTATCTAGCCAAACGATCACTCATTTGGTCATGCGACCTACGCGGGGGATAATATGCCCCTCACTTTGGGCTTCACTTTAATTATATAATATGTGGGATGTCAGAAGTCGATCGATAAGCCGGATTC
>QIKQ01000016.1 GCA_003233075.1 Gammaproteobacteria bacterium | reverse complement strand
CTGTTTATTAATGAGCGTAAGCTAAGTGCTAATTTCATGTCTCAAATCATCAATCAAATGATTTAATCGTTAGAATTAGAGTTAAATAAAAATTTTTACAAACTGTGGGACAGCAGTGGGCCTAACCTAACCCCTGTTATTTTAATGTTCTGTTCAGACTTACAGGTACAATCTTAAGATCAGGTATTCTGTTTAATCCAAACTGTGGGACAGCAGTGAGGCACGCCTTGTCTCCGCTAATATTAATTCAATTCCTTGCCTATTCTTACCTTTTTAAGATAAAGTAAGACTCAATACAAAAACGGAATTACATGAACATAAGCCAGCAATGTTTGATTTAAGCCAATATTTTGATTACATAGTGAATTGGGTTTCACTGCACCCGCATTTAACCGGACTTATTATATTCCTGGTCGCCTTTTTAGAGTCACTCGTGGTGGTTGGCGTCATTATGCCAGGTGCCGTGCTGCTAATTAGTGTCGGTGTACTAATTAGCATGGGCAAGATTAGTTTTGGTGTAGCCGTATCCTGGGCAATAGCTGGCGCCATCGCCGGTGATGGACTGAGCTTTTGGATTGGCTATTACTACAAAGACAAACTCAGAAAAATATGGCCCTTCTCTAAATATAAGAAATTACTTAAGCGTGGCGAAGTCTTTTTTGCTAAACATGGCGGTAAAAGTATCGTACTCGGCCGATTTGTCGGTCCAGTTCGAGCCATAGTTCCCACTGTTGCCGGCATGATGGGCATGAGCGGCAAGCGCTTTGCTTTCGTTAATGTATTATCCGCCATTGCCTGGGCACCTGCTTATATTTTACCTGGCTTGGTGGTTGGTGCAGTATCGCAAGCCGCTTCTGAATCTGCTGTTCGTTTAGTGCTTATGTTTTTCTTAATTATAGTTGCTGTTTTACTTGCGCATTGGTTAAGTCGAAAACTATTTCTCTACTTACAAGCGCGTACCGAAGTCATGGTCGTTAAAACCTTAAGCTGGGGACAAAAACACCCCTGGTTTAGCAAAGTTACGGAATCACTTTTGCAGCCCGAATCGAATGCTTATCGCGCATTGATTATCTCAAGCAGCATATTATTTTTAGCCAGTATCGTTTTTATAGTTCTGGTTAGCTTTGGCATTAACTTCGATGCCAGCTCTAATGTTAACACCACTATCAATCATTTTTTTAGAAGCTTGCGCACACCGGGTGGCGATCAAGTAATGACTTTTATTACTATGCTCGCTGATCCTTTTGTTTATGGCCCCTTAGTCATAGCCACCGGCTTGTGGTTTGGCTTAAAAAAACATTACCAAGCATTATTCCACCTATTATTCGTCATTGGTTTTACTGCCCTGCTAGTTGGCTTATTTAAACATGGTTTAGCGACTGTTCGACCCGATAACGCCTTGCCTGGCTCGAACAGCAGCGGTTCATTTCCAAGTGCACATACTACAATGGCAGCAATATCCTATGGTTTTATTGCTGTCTTGCTTGCTAACGGCTCTAAATCAAGCTTAAGAGGCGTTCCCTATCTTACCGCGATACTCATCATTATCTCTATCGCATTTTCACGATTATATTTAGGCGTGCATTGGTTTAGTGATGTAATAGGTGGATTGTTAATCGGATTAATTTGCTTGTCGATTACAGGTATTTCTTATCAACGCCATTTGCATGTCAATTACTCGGCTAAATATTTAGCTGGTTTTGTTTTCATCACGCTTATAGTATTTACAAGTTTAAATAATTTTATGCATTTTGAATCTGAACTTAAAAGTTATACGCCAATAGTTAAAATAATAGATTTAGAAAAAACCAAATGGTTAGCCCAAGATTGGAGAAACGAAGCAGCCTTTCGATATGATTTGCGTGGCCGCAAAGACCAACCGCTGAATATCCAATATGTAGGCGACATTAATAAACTCAAATCATCGTTACTTAAATCTGGTTGGCTTTATCCAGCCAAATTTAAATTTATTAGCCTAGCACACTGGTTGCAAGCTAAACCAAAATTGAAAAATTTACCCGTCTTACCGCAAGTTAATAACGGTCAACATGAACAATTGCTCATGACCCGGCAAGTCGGTGATCAACAATTTGTTCTACGCTTATGGTATTCAAATAAAAAAATCAATCCTAGCGGACATCGATTGTATATTGGTAATTCTTCTAATCAACAACTAAAACAACAACTCGGTGTTTTTACCTACCCAGAAACGGGCCTTAATTTTCTCTTGCCAATAAAAACCCTAAGTAAGGATTTAGTTAAATTTCGCATTAAAAGAGTTTTACGTAAGAGCAGCTCAAATAATAAAAATATTATGTGGGATAAGCGGGTTTTATTAATTACACCGTAACGCGCATTTCTTACTTACCCCATTGCTTAACCAAATCATGCTCGATGCCTAGATGATCCAAAATTCGCGCAACAACAAAGTCAACCAGATCATCCATCGTTTTTGCGCCATCATAAAAACCTGGGTTTGGTGGCAATATTACCGCACCCGCATTTGCTAGCTTAAGCATGTTTTCTAAATGAATACTTGAAAATGGAGATTCTCGAGGCACTAATATTAGTTTCTTTTTCTCTTTGATGACTACGTCTGCAGCACGCTCGATTAAATTTGAGCTTAGTCCTGCTGCAATACTGGCTAAGGTTCCCATCGTACAGGGACATACGACCATCGCTTCGGGTACAGAAGTACCACTTGCAACCGGAGCGGTCCATTGATCTTTAGCAAATACTTTTATTTGTTCCGATTCAGCTGAATAAAGCTCGCTTAAGTTTTTTTCGATTTCTCGAGTTTTAGCACCTAATTTAATTTCAGTTTCCATATTAATGACAATCTGGCCAGGTGTAGAAATTAAAAAATAAACCTGCCGTTCTGCTTTCACTAGGCATTCAAGTAAACGCAAACCATAGGGAGCTCCAGATGCCCCGGTCATGGCAAGCGTTATTGCTGTCGATTTACTCATAAGAATAGTAACTCAAGATTTTACTTTTAAAGCGTCTAACAACTTAAGATGTATACCACCAAAAGCGCCATTGCTCATAATTAAAATATGCTCGCCGGCTTTGGCTTCTGCACAAACAGTATCAACTATATCCTCGACAGTATTCATGACACTCACCTGCTCGAGGCAGCCTACTGACTCACTCACATCCCACTCAATATCAGGTGGGGCAAAAACCAGAACCCGATCCGCTCCGCGTAATGAATCCGCCAAAGCATCTTTGTGAACCCCCATACGCATTGTATTTGAGCGAGGCTCTAAAAGCGCAAAAATTCGAGCAGAGCCAACATTGTTTCGCATGCCTTCGATAGTGGAGACGATTGCAGTTGGATGATGAGCAAAGTCGTCGTAAACCTTAATTCCTTTGACTTCGCCTCGCAGTTCCAATCTGCGTTTTACATTCTTGAAGCACTCTAAGGCTTGAATTGATTGGGTGACGGAAATCCCAACATGATGAGCGGCGGCGATTGCGGCCAAAGC
Organism: Gammaproteobacteria bacterium; assembly: GCA_003233075.1. GTDB lineage: Bacteria > Pseudomonadota > Gammaproteobacteria > SZUA-21 > SZUA-21 > SZUA-41. The sequence continues at coordinate 26,614 of QIKQ01000016.1, read as the reverse complement.
ATTTTGGACATTATGCATACCGATAATCGACCAGTTAAGAGTTCCCTGAATATCCCCTTTAAAAATAACTTCAAACGAACTACCATCAGCCTTTTTTATATTGACTTGCCAATTCGCTGCCTGATCGGCTTCATGGGTAAAACTCTGCGACTCACTCCAACAGCCCATGGCTATCACATCATTAACATTAGATTCAGCATTATTGTAAATAATTCCGCCTTTTCCCGGCACAGTTCGAATTAAATGATGAAATTGTCGCTTAATATCATCCAAACTGGAAAAGATATCTGCGTGATCGAATTCGAGATTGTTAATCACTAAGGTCTTAGGTCGATAATGCACAAATTTTGAACGCTTATCAAAAAAAGCGGTATCGTACTCATCCGCTTCCACTACAAAGTATGGCTCAGAACCAAACCTGGCTGATTTACCAAAATTTTCTGGTACGCCACCAATCAAGAATCCAGGCTTCTTACCTGCATAATCTAAAATCCAAGCTAACATGCTCGAAGTGGTCGTTTTACCGTGAGTTCCCGAGACAGCCAAGACCCAACGATCCTTTAATAAATGCGAGGCTAGCCATTCCGGACCAGAAGTATAAGGAATGCCTCTATTGAGCACTTCTTCAATGATCTCCTTTCCCCGCGACATAACATTGCCGACGACAACGCAATCAGGATTACAATCTAGGTGGCTAGGATCATAGCCTTCATTCAATTCAATACCTTGTTCTTCTAATTGAGTACTCATTGGTGGATATACATTTGCATCTGATCCGCTGACTTGATGGCCCGCTTCACGCGCCAATAAGGCAATACCACCCATGAATGTGCCGCATATGCCTAAAATATGAATGTGCAATGTTGAATTCCTCTTAAAATCTTATATTGATTTACAATGTACAGCCCGCATTTCTCACAGCCCATCTACTGTGACGGCCCAATTGCTCACTCTGACTGGTTTTCACTCGGTCCAAGCGCTCGATAAGGCGAGTTGACATAAATTGACTATGCCTGCGCACTTGTCGGTCGCGAAAATCCAGTCATAGTATACCCTTGCCCTTTAGAATCCCTTCGGGCTTCATTAAGGATACACTTAACTCGCTATGCGAGTTCTGATAATCCGTCTCGCTACGAAGTGCTGTGAGAAAAACGGTCTAGATAAATTTCAATAGCAGAAATTATTCCAGATGCGATTGTGACTGCCGTTGTTTCATTTCATAAATTTTAGCTAATAAAAGCCATAAATCCTAATTATTCTACTAAAATCAAGCGTTTTGCACGACAGGCCCTCTGTTTAGCGGTGAAAACCTATTATATTAAAGAAAAACTGTTGATTTTTTTCTCAGTTAGCGACCAAAACGAAATCCAATTATACCTTGCTTAGTCTCAATTAAATTTAATCAACTTATCCGCAGCTTGCTGTGGGCACAACCCATTGGGGGTTTACTCAAGGGGGAGAATGGAATTATTCCTCCCATATTAATTGCGGGTCGCCCGTACGAATTCACTTCGCGCGGAGCAAAATCTATTAGGAAAAACTACCCCGTCCGCTTGCGGCGGGGTAGTTTATTACTTGACCGGAATTATGAAGATGATAAAGTTAGTATAATTAGGGAGCCATTTAACAGGCGAAGCTATTCAGAAACATTAAACACTGCACGCGGATTTAGTGGTTTAATTTAGAAATAATAGAAAATAGGAACAAAGTGACAAACATAAAACTTAAGTCCCAGCACAATACAAACTGTGCTTCAATATTCTAATTGCGACTATGTTAGATCAAAATACAAATTTAAAATCAACTGAGCCAAAAAATAAATCCAAAAGATTTGTGGCAAATATTTATCAGAGCTTACTTAGACGGCTCTATTTATCTGCAGGCTCTCCGCAACTTAAAATAATACTCTGGAATAATATTCAGGTTTCACACCCAGTTGCTCAATATCAAATTAAAATTCACAATCGTGCCACCCTGTTTAAATTATTGCTGCATCCTGATTTTTATTTTGGCGAAGCCTATACGCAAGGTCATATTAGTATCAACGGCGACTTGGTTGCGATACTGGAACAAATAGTCATTGGCCGAAAAAAACGATCTACAAAAATATTTAGACGCTTAGCAAATGCTATCTATAAATTCACAAAACATGTCTCGCGCAAACAAAAAATCAGCGATATACATCAACGTTATTCCCTCAATCATAAGTTCTATGAACGTTGGTTAGACAAAGAGTTAATGTCATATACTTGTGCTTACTTCCCAAACTCTGAATACGAATTGGAAACAGCGCAACTGGCGAAAATGGATTACATCTGCCGAAAATTAGAACTAAAACCCGGTGATACCGTGGTAGAAGCAGGCGGTGGCTGGGGCGGACTAGCCCTCTATATGGCGAAAACATACGGCGTCAACGTGCACTCATACATTATCTCTCCTGAACAAATAATTTATGCTCGAAAAAAATGCCAGCTAGTGCAACTTGACCACCTCGTTAGTTACGTCGAAGCGGACTATCGAGAAATAGTCGGTCAATTTGATGTTTTTGTTTCACTGGGCATGATTGAACAAATAGGGCTTAACCACTATGCTGAGTTACAACAAGCAATTAGCCGATGTTTAAAAACAAATGGACGAGGGCTAATTCAAAGTATTGGACGTAACCATGCAGACCAAGCTAATGCATGGCTTAATACGCAAATGTTTCCCGCAACACAGTTTCCGTCTTTGCAACAAATTCTAAACACAATTGGCCAAAACCATACCGTATTAGACATTGAAAACCTACGCTTGCATTATGCCGAAACTTTAAGTCATTGGTTGCAACGCTTTGAGGCCAATGTAGATACATTTAAAACACAATTTGATAATGAATTCACGCGAGCTTGGCGCTTATATCTGTGTGGTTCCATAGCGTCCTTTACGACTGGGCGACTACAATTATTCCAAATACTTTTTACTCGAGAGCAAAACAATGAAATTGCTTGGTCTCGAGATCACTTATACCATTGAAACCTAACACCCGTTGAAACGTACAAGAATCAATTGAAGCATTATGAACGAGGAAAGCTAAATGGCTAAGCATTACATGGACGCGGTTGTGGTTGGTGGCGGCCCTGCAGGGTCAACTTGCGCTCGACTACTTAAAAAACAAAACAAAGATGTATTGCTTATCGATAAAGACGAATTCCCACGCGAAAAAGCCTGTGCAGGCTGGATAACTCCTGCTGTTATAGAGTCGTTGGATTTAGATTTAGTCGATTATGCTAAACACAATGTACTGCAACCACTCTACGGTTTTCATATAGGCATGATTGGCGAAAAAAATGTACGCATCGATTATGGCAAGCCAATGAGTTATGGCATACGCCGATCTGAATTTGATTATTATTTGCTGGCAGAGGCACGAGTACCCGTATTAGCAAAGACTACTGTAAAAAGTATAGATCGTCACGGCGATAATTGGTTAGTCAATGGTGAAATCGAAACACCACTACTGGTTGGAGCGGGAGGTCATTTTTGCCCCGTCGCTAAGAAAATGGGCGCCAAACCCGGACAAAACGAAGCTATCGTTGCAGCGCAAGAAATCGAATTTAAAATGAACGATGAACAAGTTAGCCTTTGCAATGCAGATGCAGAAGTGCCTGAACTTTATTTTTGTCGTGACTTAAAAGGATATGGCTGGCTGTTTCGTAAGGGTCGCTATTTAAACATAGGCTTAGGACGAGAAGACAGTCATAATCTATCTAGCCATGTAGATGAATTTATTAATGAACTACAGAGCAATAATCGAATACCAGCCAATATGGAAAAAAAGCTAGCAGGTCATGCATACCAACTCTACGGCAGTGCTCAAAGACAACTCACTGATGATGGCTTATTGCTTATAGGCGATGCGGCTGGACTTGCCTATTCACATAGCGGCGAAGGCATACGCCCTGCTATCGAATCAGCTATATTAGCAGCGAACGCAATTTGTAATTGCCGAGGTGAATATTCAACTACACGCCTGAGGGCTTACGTTCAAGATATCGAAAAACGATTCGGTACTCGCAAGCAAAATAATCAAATCAGCATCAGTAATATTTTACCCAACAAACTCAAACAAAAAATAGCAGCAAAAGCGTTATCAAATAATTGGTTTTCACGCAAATATGTTTTGAATAAGTGGTTTTTACACCTGGACCAAGATCCACTTCGACCTTTGCATTAAGAGCACCTCTAAAAATTGTTTATTTGCACGCTGGCGGCGTTGTCGAACTTTTTAAAATGCGGCGCGCAGCGATAAACTGCGCTTTTAAAAAGTTCTCCGCCTTGCCAGCGCACAAATATCCTAATTTTTAAAGGTGCCCTTAAGCTAAACAATATTAAAAACGGATTGTTTTACTGGCTAATTTTTAATTCAACTAGAATCGGATAATGGTCCGATAAAAAAGTTTTAACGACTTTATAATTAGTTGATGCGATGCTTCCACGAATATAGAATCGATCTAATCGACGACTAGTTTCAATCTTGAATTTTGTTTTGGCTGCTAATTTGTTGTTCTTAATATCATAAGTAAATGACTTATTCTGTTTACCAATATCGAAAAATATTTTAGATAGTTTTATATCGTCTTTTTCAACGTCACCGAAATTAAAGTCACCACAGATTAAAACATTTTTTTTATTTCGCGTAACTTCTTGTACAAAATTTAATTGCTCTCGACGTATAGGACTGTCGTTCAACATACTTTCAAGATGCAGATTAACAACAAGTAATTCTTTTTCACTACTACCAAGTACAGAATAAACCGCAACACGATTCATGCGCGAAGTGAGTCTTAATGTTTTTTTACTTTTAATTGACAATTTGGTCAAGGTTAGATTGGTATAGTGCTTAAACCTATTCGCTATTATGAATTGATATTGCTGTAAAACTACATTTGATTTAAGCCGCTTTAAGAAGTCATGCGTTACTTCTTGTAAACAAATTACATCAGCTTTTTGATTAATAATGTGCTTAATTATCTTGGGATAACGGACTTGCCCAGAACGATCATCAAAATAGACATTCCAAGATAAAATTTTAATTTTAATAGCAAAGGCTTGGCAAGTGAAAATAATAGAAAAAAATACAACTATTATTTTAATGTGTCTCATTTATTTGTTTCTCAATAAGTATTTGGACTTATTTTGCTGCCTCATTTGAATGAAAATTTATTAGTATTTCTTAGAGGTCGCTTTTTGAGATCAAAAACAGGGCTTTAAGAGTTAAAATCAGCTTGATTCACGTCATTATTGTAAAAGATTCAGGCACTTACCTTGGTCCGACCCCAATCTTCAAATCCTTTACTAGCGCCATTGCCTCTTCGGTTTGATCAGTCGATATCGCTGCAAAGCTGCCGTGATCACCACGGTCTACTATGCGAATACTTTGCATTGAGATACCTGCTTCTTTAAAGCGTAATGCAATTTGTGCTAGGGCACCAGGTTTATCTTCTATTTTAATTAGAATCGCATCTTCTGTTATCGCCTTCATTTCAGGAAGGCGCTGGATGATTTTTAAGGCTTCATCATAACGATCGACAGATAAAATCGTCACAGCATGTTTGCCAAATGATTCAGAAACAAAATCTTCAATATTGATATCATGTTTTGCCAAAGCTGTCGATATTTCTGCAATCGCACCAGCATCATTTTTTGATATTATGCTAATCTGCTTCATCGTCACTCGAACCTTTTGTTAATGTGAACTCTCGATACTCATCTAAAAACAAATCTATTTGTGACTTGTCAACGTGTGGCATAGCAATAATATGTGCAATGTCTCGATGAACCGCAAGTTGCCATTTGCGCGCCAATGCTTCACTTGGTCTAGGAAATACAACGGTATTCGAATTATCATTACGCCAAGCATTTACGTTCATAGCCAACAAAGCTTGCTTGGTATATTCTGCTTTTTCTAGACACTTAGCGACCATTTCTTGAAAGCCTTGCAAACCTTTTTGCTTAAACGCGTACCATAAAAACAAAGGCGATAAAGCATTGCGTGAACCAGACAGCGTAGTATCCAGTGAACCAATGTATTCAACCGATCTTGCTATACGTTCTACATTTTTTTTCTTAGCCAAAACCACACCACAGGGAAATGGACAACCTATCATTTTGTGCCCACTAATTGATAAGCTATCAATACCTGCGTCAAAGCCATATTGGGGTGGATTTTCTACAAAGGGTAAGATCATACCGAATAAAGCAGCATCAACATGAATATAATGTTCCGGCAGCGCTAAATCTAACATGATTTTTTTGATTTTATTAATATTATCAACAGCACCCTTCATAGTCGTGCCTACATTCGCAATGACTATTGGTGGACTATCTCTGTGAATGCGAATTGTCTCATGTAAGTCGGTATAATCAATTTCGCCATTAGGCTGGCTTTTAATCATTATACTGCGCGCATTTATCAAACGTAGTATTTTACTTACGCTATAGTGAGTATCTTCAGAATAATAAACTAGACCGTTTGGGTGTAATTCACGTGCTAAATAGAAGCCATACATATTACCTTCAGTGCCACCGTTAGTCACATAACCCCAAGTCGAATCAGTTGAAGCTGACGCCAATTTTGCGAATTCATTAATGACTTCACATTCTATCTCATGGGTATTTAACCTGAAATTGGATTTTAGAAAAGGGTCACCTACATTATTGAGCGCGTAATCTAAAAAACGGTACAAGGGACGGTAATCAAATTCTTGATTACAGGGGTAACCCAAAAATTTATGACGCTCTTCTTCGACAAACTCATACAATTTATCAAGACGAGTCTGCACCAAATCGTCCGCGTAACGACAATCTGTCGAGCTTGATGGCGATTTGTAAACTGGCGACATTTAAGCTTCAATTCCTATTTCAATCTAAAATTTAAAACTACCTACCTTATTTTTGTCTATTTTCGAATAACATCAAGTTGATTTTTCGAAATTCATCATTCTGAAAAAAACTAGCTATTTGTTTCCGGCCATAAAAAAGACCTATTAAAGAATAGGCCCTTTTAAAACGATTAAAGTAAAGATCTAATTTTTGCGTGCTGTAACACCCCAGCAGGAATTATGATAGCGTTTCATGGATTTCAGCATTCTTAATGCTGATTTCGCTCGGTCAAAACCTTGTTCTGCAGAAATAGTCCACAATTTTGAGGCTTTGCACAAGTTTTGATTAACACCTTTACCCCCATTGATATAAACAACACCTAAATTAAACTGAGCAGCAGCATCACCATTGTAGGAAGCCTTTTCCCACCATTTAACTGCCAATGATGCATTTGGCTCAATGCCTTTACCTGTCGTATAAACCATGCCTAAATTGTATTGCGCATCCACGCTGCCTTTAGTCGCTGCTTTTTTCCACCAAAAAATAGCCTTTTTAATGCTGTAGGAAACACCTTGGCCACTGGCAAAAGCAATTCCTAAATTGTATTGAGCATCTAAATGGCCTTGCTTTGCTGCGCGTTTGTACCAGTCTGCAGCAATTTTATGATTTTTAATGACGCCATGACCTTGATCATACATTAAGGCAATATAGAATTGCGAACTAGCTTGGCCCATTTGAGCCAATGGCAATAATATATTTATCGCTTCAGTGTAGTCATCTCTAAAATAGGAGCTAACGCCTTCGCGAAACATTTGATATTTTGTTTTATTCGCTTTTCGCATATCGTTAACTTCACGATCTAAATGCAAATAGTCGAATTGCGGAGTATGGTGCTTATAGTTTTTACCGGATAACACGTGGTTTTCACTGTATGCCGATAAGACAGAAGACGAATAAAGAAGAAAAATCCCTGTCGCTAATACACTCAATAAAACCAAGCTAATAGTTGATTTTAATTCCTTTGTTTGTACTACTCTTTGGTATCGCATCTCGCCTCACCTAAGTTTTAATCGTTCCTGTTAAACATATCGACAGGCGCAATACTTTCTTAACATATAAAGCACATATTCACTTACGTAAAATAAGTTCTTTAACATTTTAACGAGCACGATACTTCTTTTTTTATAATGTATTACTTTTAGACCTTAAGCTTTTGCACTTGATTAAACACTGTGATTAATTCCTCCTACCACTTGAAGCAATCACCTTATCGTATATAACCAAATTCAGTTGCTATTTGAGAAGCCTTGGCAATTTTTTCAGCTTTGGCATAATTCTCTGAATTTATTGCGAGTTGTAAATTTGCAATTAGTAATTCAATATTTTTAATTAAGCTTTTAATCTGTTCTGGTTTTCTACGTTGCAAATGTTTGGCCAACTCTTTAGCCAATAAATTATATCCAAGCCGATAGTGGTTATACTTTTTAATATCAATACGAAATTCCCTAACGTCTTCGCTGGCTTTTTCTTTACGACCACTTTTTTCCCATTTAGATTGGTAATCCGTTTGTTTCATTTCTCCTTTTTTCACACTTTCCAAATCTTTGACCTGACCTAATGTTTCACCGTATAAACGTTTGTGTACCACCGTTAGCGACTGCTCCCAAGAGTCTACTTTGCTGCGCATTTTCATTAATTTATTGAATTTAATGTGCTTGAGTTTCAATGACTTTATCAAAACTTTGGCTGGAGTTGCGTCCTTCACGCGCACTCGCTCTGCCTGTGAGGTAAAGGATGCGGTTAAAAAGACGCTTGAAATTAAAACGATATTCAATAATTTGCTTGTCATTCTTGGTGCCTCATTAATGTCTATTTAATATTAGAGAGCCAATGCTTATTGCCACTATTGCGCTCAAAGTGCTGAGTGCAAGCACTTCACCTTTAATCCCCTAGTCGTAGCAAGGCAAATAATATGCCAGCGAATTATCTATTAATTTTTAAAAATTAATACGCGGAATAAAGGAAAACAATCATTTAATCCCTTTATTTTAATAGGTTAATTGGGGTTTGTGTCTAATAATTGACAGAAAAGCGGCAATCCTTTGTTCTAAGCAAAAAAATAAGGCAATGAATGCCTTATTTCCTTAATTCAAGTAGGTATTAATTATTGCAGGTAACAAGCGACTTGACGCAGACGCCAGCCTAAAATCTAATCACCAGCAAAACTACTATACTTCGTATTCTAACTCAGTATCAACTCTGCGAGTTTCTAACCACTCTGAATAGACAGAAAGGTCTAGCCAATTCCATTCATCCAAACGAATATTTAATACTTTCCCATCTAAATACTCAACAACTACCCGCTGTAGACCGCCTTCTACGTACAACAGCGCCTTTACTTTGATTAGCTGCCCAGTAAGATTTATATAATAGTATCCTGGTACAGGCTCTTGTTTAACTGCCATGACCGACTTCCTCCGGCATTTATTAATTATTAAAATTATTGCTATTGGATTTTCACTTTATTCTTAAGTGTTTAGCCCAAAACAATATGTCGTTTATCCAAGGTAAATACACAAATATTTTTATTGAATAAAAATTGTAAAACTCAATTGTTATTTTATTTAAAGCGTATCATTAATACTAATTAACATTCTGTGTGAATGCTTTTTATCTTGTTGCGGACCATTATATACAGATTAGCTGGTGACATAAAGTTACATAAGTCATGCTTTTATATTAGCCACACCTAATTCGATAACCCTATAGAAAACAAAAACCAATACAAAATCTGTAAGCACCTGATTTATAGAGGGCTAATACCCTATACGTATAATGTTTAATTTATAAGTGGAATATAAATGAGCGAATGCACCTTTCTGAAAAAAATATTTATTTAATTATTTTTTAGATTTAACTTTAACTATTACATTCGGTATGAAATTAACAATTCGAAAGAGTTTCGTTTAACTATCAACCGATAAACCACAAAATTAATCGGAGATAATTAAACGAATCGAATTGCCCAAAATATCTTATTTTTATGTTTAATTACTAATTTTTTGCAGCCAAAAAAATATTTTTTAGCCACATTTAGAGTCACCACAATTCAAACAAGTTAAACAACCATCCATTTGCCCTTGCGACGGTGCCTGAACCCTACATTGCATCAGGCTCGATAGTTAAATTTTGTCACTCAATTAATCCTGATGCTATGTAGGGGTCTGGCACTTTCGTCAGTACAAGCGATAATATTTTATTAACCACATTTAGAGTCACCACAATTCAAACAAGTTAAACAACCATCCATTTGCACCATCGCCTTTGTATGGCATTTCATACAAAGCTGCGAGCCTTCAGGAAAATCTGTTGTTAATGACTCATCCTTAATCTTAACTTCGCTTGACTCAAACTCTGCTCTCTTTTCTTTAATTAACTTTTTTTGATGCTCATCCAGCGAATCATCTTTGAGCAAACCAATCAAACGCATGTGAGACTCGATCGCATCACCAATTTCTGCCACCAAGGAAGGCATGTACTTCCCACCTTTTTTAAAATAGCCACCCTTTGGATCGAAGACAGCGAGTAATTCTTCAACTAAAAAAGTAACATCACCACCCTTCCTAAACACCGCTGAAATAATGCGAGTTAAGGCTACAATCCACTGGAAATGATCCATATTCTTAGAATTAATAAATATCTCAAACGGTCGCCTTAGCTCATTCTTGGTATCTTTATTTAAAATCACGTCATTGATTGTTACATACAGCGCATGTTCTGATAAAGGTGTCTTAATCTTATAAGTAGAGCCAAGCAGCATCTCTGGACGTACCAGCTTTTCCGTTAACTGTACTACTTTTGGCTCTTCCGGTTCTTCTTCACTTAATGTTTCATCAAGCGTTTCGTTGCTTGTATCAACATTTTCTTTAACTACCGCGTAGTTAACAATTTTATAGTCAATTTTAAGTGCCATTGTGCGCCCCTCCGGCGTAAATTTTTTACCCTAAACTACTATTGCTATCGCTATGGTTTTTAGAACTTACCGTAATAACCTTCTTTCAAGGCATCATACAAATTGGCTGCTGTATGAATTTCTCCATCGTATTCAATTTCCTCATTTCCTTTAGCTTCGACTTGCTCACCATTTTCTAACTCAAAACTATAGGTGGTATTTTCTAAATCTTTCTCTTTCACTAATACGCCTTGGAATGCTTCTGGATTAAATCGAAATGTTGTGCAACCCTTCAGGCCCTGCTTATAGGCATAACGATATATATCTTTAAAGTCTTCAAAAGGATAATCAGTTGGCACATTCGCTGTTTTCGATATAGAGGAATCAACCCATTTTTGCGCTACGGCTTGAACATCGACATGTTCTTTGGGCGTAATATCTTCGGCCGTAATGAAATACTCTGGCAACTTTTCTTCTTCTACCTCTGAGTAAGGCATTGCCTTTTCATTAATGAATTCACGGTATGCCAGCAACTCATAAGAAAAAACATCAATTTTTTCCTTAGTTTTCTTGCCTTCACGAATGACATTTCGCGCATAATGATGAGCAAAGCTCGGCTCAATACCGTTACTTGCATTATTTGCCAAGGATAAAGAAATAGTCCCAGTTGGCGCAATCGAGCTATGATGCGTAAAACGAGCACCCGTTTCAGCTAAGGCTTCAACTAGACTTGGATCTTCTTGAGCAATTAATTGCATATAACGACTGTATTTCGCGTGCAAGACCTTACCTTTCACTTTATCACCCAGCACAAAACCATCTGCTTTCATTTCGGGGCGCTGCTGCAACATTTTTTCTGTCACATTAAACTCTTCTTCTAAAACGGGCGCAACACCTTTCTCTTCTGCTAACTCTAAGGCGATACGCCATCCGGTAATGGCCAATTCACGACTCACGCGTTCGGAAAATTCAAGGCTACCAGGACTGCCATACTTCATGCCCAGCATTGTGATGGATGAGCCTAATCCTAGAAAACCCATGCCGTGACGACGCTTATGATAAATTTCTTTTTGTTGCTGACTTAGAGGCAAACCATTTATTTCCACCACATTATCTAACATGCGAGTAAAAATACCGACCACTGTATTAAATTCTTGCCAATCAAATTTCGCCTCGCTAGTAAATGGATCACGAATAAATCGGGTTAGGTTGACTGACCCTAACAAGCAAGAGCCAAAGGGCGGTAAAGGCTGCTCTCCGCATGGATTTGTCGCCCGAATATTTTCACAAAACCAGTTATTATTCATTTCATTGACTTTATCAATTAAAATAAACCCGGGTTCTGCGAAATCATAAGTTGAACTCATGATCATATCCCACAAATGCTGAGCGCGAATTTTCTTAAAGATTAAACAGGCCACCTTGCCTGCCTTATTAACCACATAGGGAGCAGTAATAGGCCAGTCACGCCAAACCACTTTACTGCTGTCATTGGTATTAATGTTATCGCTTTTCGCTTCCTTCTTAGTGATCGGAAACGCTAACTTCCAATCCTGATCTTCTTCAACTGCATGCATAAACTCATCAGTTATTAGTAATGATAAATTAAATTGGCGTAAGCGACCGTCTTCCCGTTTAGCACGAATAAAATCCATCACATCAGGATGACCTATATCAAACGTCGCCATTTGCGCACCGCGTCTACCACCGGCAGATGAAACGGTAAAACACATTTTATCGTATATATCCATAAAGGAGAGAGGCCCAGATGTATAAGCTCCCGCTCCGGAAACATAGGCTCCCTTAGGTCGAAGAGTGGAATACTCATAACCAATGCCGCATCCGGCTTTTAAGGTTAAACCCGCTTCATGAACTTTATTTAAAATCTCATTCATTGAGTCATGAATAGTATCTGAGACGGTGCAATTAATCGTAGAGGTGGCCGGCTTATGCTCTTTCGCACCAGCATTTGATATTATTCGACCGGCCGGAATAGCCCCATGCCGAAGCGCCCAAACAAATTTGCCATACCATTTTTCGCGTTTTTCGGGTGTTAGCTCTACATCCGCCAAGGCCTGTGCAACGCGTTGATAAGTCTCATCGATTGATTGATCAATGGCTTCTCCGTCCTTGGTTTTTAGACGATACTTTTTATCCCATATATCTTCTGAAGCAGATTGATAGGCGATATCATTCGGATTATTTGACACGGCTTTCAAATGAACTGGTTTCATGCAGGCATTATCCCTTTACTTAATTGATGGTAATTTATATGTAGGAATGCTCGCATAGAAATACGATCAATCCCCCGCTAGCTTTATTTCCGATTTGCAAAAAACACTATATATTGTATCTAGAGAATTAGCCTAGATCCAGTATTGGTATCTGTCAAGCTACTGCCATTCCATGGAAATAATTATTTATTATATATTAAACAGATAGTTATGTATATTTTCGAAATGAATTTCGCTTCTAATTGATTTACCCTATTATAATCGGGAAATTACCTAAAACACAACATATAGTGTTAATAGATTGTGTAAAAAATGTTGATAGAATGAAAATAAACCCCATAAATAACAACTTATGACTTATCCACAGCTTTTACTCATTGTTGATAACTCAGTGAATTGACTGAAATATAGACAATTTATTTTCTATCACAATATTGAATTTCGATGGTATGGCATAATAATTTAGTAAACAATGGAGTCAAGCAGGGACTGATGCTAAGCAATTTCAGAAGCTGACAATCATTTTCAGCCAGATATTTGCAATCAGACCTTTATGAGCCAATCGACACAAGCCTATGCTTGCTAAATGCTTACATATTATTTACAAAAAAGTTAAAGAAAATAAATAACTATGTCACCCTATTTCTAATCTATTCGGTAGAATAAAGAACATTAGTAGATAACAAAACAATTATTAACAGGCAGATTTCACATGACAAAATTATTAAAACTTTCACTTAGCGCTGCACTCTTTCTTTTTATTAGTGCACAAAGCTTTGCGGCACTTCCAGGTAGCGTGAATGGAAATAAAATGCCCTCTTTGGCACCTATGTTAAAAAAAGTAGTCCCAGCGGTAGTGGATATCCTAACCGAAGGCAAAAGAACTGTCAGTCGCAACCCCTTTTTTGACATACCGGGTCGCTATAATCGACCTCGCAACAGACGTTACCGAAAAACTCGAAGCCTCGGTTCAGGTGTCATCGTTAATTCAAGCAAAGGTTATATTTTAACTAATAGTCACGTCGTTGCTAAAGCGACTAAAATAACGGTCGTCCTACATGATGGTCGTAAATTCAAAGCTAAGCTCATTGGTCGCGACCCCGATTCTGATATCGCTGTCATTCAAATTAAGGCAAAAAACATCCAGGCAATTAAACCCGGTAATTCCGATACCTTACAAGTAGGTGACTTTGTTGTTGCCGTTGGCAACCCCTATGGCTTAGGACGAACTGTCACCTCGGGAATTGTGAGTGCACTGGGAAGATCAAACCTAGGCATAGTCGGCTACGAAGATCTAATTCAAACAGATGCCGCAATCAATCAAGGCAATTCAGGTGGCGCTTTAACAAATCTAAAGGGTGAATTGGTCGGCATAAATACTGCGATTTTTTCCAAATCTGGTGGCAGTATTGGTATTGGCTTCGCCATACCAATTAATATGGCCAATAAAATTATGCAACAGTTAATCAGTCACGGTAAAGTTCGACGTGGCCTACTCGGTGTGCATATTCAAACTCTTACCCCAGAACTAGCGAGGGGATTTGGCCTCGATCCAAATACGCGCGGCGCTTTAATTAATCGCGTTATTGCCGGATCGGCAGCAGACAAAGCCGGCATAGTTTCGGGTGATGTAGTTATTAAAGCCGGAAAGAAAATAATTAAATCAGCCAACTCTTTGCGAAATACGATTGGCTTAATGAGTGTCGGTGCCAAGGTAAATTTAACCTATGTACGAGATCGACGCGAACGCCAAACTCAAGCCACGCTAGGCTCATCAGAAAAGAAAGTCACAGTAACACGCATATTACACCGTCACCTTAAAGGAGCGAGTATCACAAATATTCCTAGAAGCTACCGATTTTACGGTCAAGTCCGTGGCGTCATTATCAAAAGCGTTAAACCTGACAGTCGCGCATGGCAAAATGGTTTGCGCAAAGGAGACATCATAACCAATGTAAACCGCCAAAGAATTAGCAACTTACAACAATTTAAAAACGCAGTTAAAAAATCAAATAAATCGATTTTACTTAATGTTGTTCGTGGCGAAGGCGCCCTTTTCCTCTATCTTGAATAAATCTTATTGATTACATCCACACTAAAAAACGGCTTTAAAGCCGTTTTTTAATATTTACCTGTCTGTCTTAGTTCATTGTCCTAGCCCACATTTCTCACAGCCCATCTATCGCGACGGCCCAATTGCATACTATGACTCGCTACGAAGTGCTGTGAGAAATGCGGGCTAGTTCAAGAAAAAAACCGCCCTGCCGCTTTATTTTGAGCAACCAATTCCATTTCAAAAAACCAGGCCAATTAAATAAAATGAATGATTTGCAAGGACTTGAACAAGATATTCTACTAGATGCCTTTAGTATTGGTACTGGTGATGCAGAAGCTGAACTTTCCGAACTGACCCACTCCAATATTGTTATCAGTGTTTTTCAATTTAACATACTCAGCCGAGCGAAATTAACCGAGATATTAAACCAAACAAACAATAAAGAATACATTGCTATCAATCAAAGCTTCGATAGTGAATTTTCCGGCTGTAGCTCGTTCTTAATCTCACAAAATCAGAGCTGTCAGTTACTGACTCATTTTATAAAAGATCAGGAAAACTCAGAGCAACTTGTTAATCGCGAAGAAGAAGTACTCCGTGAAATAGGCAATGTGATTTTAAATTCAGGCATAAACGCATTTTCTGAATTATTTGAACTTGCCATTAAAAGTAGCTTGCCTCAATACTATCGTGGAGACTTTGAATCTATTCAAGCAAACTGCCAACACTTCAACTCTGTGGATGAAAAAGCCTATTGTGTCTCGATTGATATGCAGCTTGATGACGTAAAAATTAATGCTTACATCATGTATTTGCTAAAACTTAACTCTCAAAATGAACTAGCTCGACTTATCAGCGAATACATTAATCGTATCTACCCAGCTCAAAATATCAGTTAATACTCTCAACTAGCTAACTGCGTAGGCTACAAAATAAGCCAAAGCCGAAGGCGTCGTCATTGCGAGTCGTGTTCGTAGAACACGACGAAGCAATCTCGTAATTTCAATGACTAAGGTTACGATATTGCTTCGGCGCTTCTCACCTCGCAATGACTGGAAGTGGCAGAATAGGTACAACGTCTAGCTTTCTATCACTTATTTACAACTGAACGTCAACTTCGGTTTCGACCCTCAGCCGACGAACTCAATGGCAGCTTTAGAGTAACATGCTAGTAAAAACTTTACTCATAGTCGACACTCTAATGTCTGCAATGCAATTGTAAAAAGATACCTACAAAGTAGACTTGACCCCTTAAGACCCCTTAACCTTAATCCCCTAACTTAACTTAAGATCTAGTTAGGCTAGCACTTCAACCTAGCCTATCAGCCCATTTTCCATTATGTTCTTTTTCACAATTTTCTTCTGTGTCGTACAAAATGTGATCGGTCACATTTTTCACTTTAACATCGACTTCATGAAGCTTCACCTGAATTAGAGAGGCAAGTTCTTTTCTGCTATCTTTTGACATAAAACAGGAAAGATTTTCATTTGTGTCGAAAACAAAAACAATCTTTAAGCTTTTAGGGAAATTTGAATAATTAACCAAGTGAGTTAACCACTGAAAACCGTTGATTTCCTTCAATGTAATTTCGCAAACATCAATTAACGCACGCCTAAGTTGATTATCAATTTTTCTATCAGTTTTACGCATAATTTAACTACAATTTAACGATTTAATTAGATTCCGTGTCTAGCATTGTAAGAAGTATTTACAATTAATAAGTTACAGTCGCTTTCGACCCTAAAGGTACTGAAATCTTAGTGCTTGAATGCCCGTTGTTGCAAAAATTTATTCTAGAGAGCCAACATTCTAAAACTGCATTGCAGCTCAAATCTAATAAGATCATGCCAAACTGGCCTGACACTTTACCATATGGATGAAATGTCCCAAGAAGGCCACATTTATGCTTGACATTGAATAAAATGTACAGCATTATGCTGTACATGAAAACGAGAATGACATTCCGACTCTCAGATGATTTAGCCATCACACTCCGACATTTGGCAAATCAAACTCATTTTGTTGAACAAGCATTACGAAATGCTCTGGGAATTAGTTGCCCTATGTGTGATGGCTCGGGGAAGATACTTGGCGAACGGTTACACGTCTCAAATATTAAGACAATTGGGATTTCGAAATTATCACGTACTGAAGGTCTCTATTTAAAACAACTTGTTCGTTTGGCACGTAATCTAGCAGCAAGCAAATTACATCTTTCAAAACCTAAAAGTAGAGATCATGTATTGGACTTTTTGTTAACACGCAATGATGCAGTTCTATTTGGTGGTACTTTGAATGAGCAAGGTACTCGATTTGGTATAAATTAGTAAATATATGGAGCAACTATGACGTTTGTCATTACCAAATTATGCCAAGACTGCGTAGATGGTGATTGTTTGGAGGTGTGCCCAGCAGATTGCATACTACAACATAAACCTAGCTCGAATAATTCTAAATTACCAAATCAGTTATTTATTGACCCTGATGATTGTCTTGATTGTGCTCTTTGCGTTCCCGTATGCCCTTGGGATGCAATATATTATGACGACGACGTACCTAGTGTTTTTCAAGGTGATATAGAATTGAACGCTTTAACCGTGGAAAATCCACACGAGTTTGTGTATCCCAACATTAGTAAATCAGTAAAACCGTCTACAGATGACATCGAAGCAAATAAAAGATATTGGAATTTGATTTGAAGATTCGACACGGTTAACCCCTTCGAGTCAAGCCTATATCATAGATCTAATCTTTTCTACTACGAGTGATTACCTTAATATTTTTATGTTGAGATAGGTTGCAGGTTTCAAAAGGTGCCGAAAAGGTGCCGTATCCCACATAGCATAAACTTTTTACATTTGAATTGCTGCCATTAGACTGTCAACGCCAACGAGAAACTTTTCGCAACAACGGACATTCAGGTATTAAGTATTCTGTCTCGCTAGGGTCGAAACTACCTAGTCGACGACTTTATGGCATTTAAAAATGGGTAAGCTCATCACAGCCTTTGCTGGTGAAATTTAAGTACAAACGAATAAACGTTACACTAGTTTTATGCTGATCATGAATTGTTTAAATTTCTTAGAACTGTGTTTTTGCTATCAAAAAGGGCACTTTAAGCGCTAAAATGCCCTGTAAAACAACGAAATAGACTATAAAAATAGTGTTTTTTCATGGTCCAACCCCAATTTAAATTTAATCACAAAACAAGCGCCACTATTGGCTTCTTTATATTCAATCGAGCCATTATAGTTTTCCAAAAGAGTCTTAATCACTGCTAAGCCTAAACCGGTACCGCCTTGATCTCTTGCGGTAGTAAAAAAAGGTGTGAATATAGATTTAATGTTCGCCGCCGAGATACCCGAGCCACTGTCCTGAAAAGTAATCTGCACTTGCTTGCTAATGTTATCTTCAAGCATTATCAATTCGGCTTTAATGCTAATAGGTGGCTTGCCATGCTGCACACTATTATCGATAAGGTTTTGTAGAATTGACTCAAGCACTGTCGGGTCGCAAGCAGCTTCAATGTCCTCGGTTAGGTCTAACTTAGTTTCAATGTTTTTATTGTTCGCTCTTTCCGTTACTCTTTGCAGTACTTCGTTAATATTTGCCTTACCATCAAAACTAACTTTTGTATCAGCTCGGGCGAGATCAAGTAAACGATTCACCAAGGACTCAAGGTATTTAGAGTCTGTGTCTAAATTGCTTAAAAATTGACTGCGCTCTTGCTCAGTCATAGTCGCATAATGCTCTTTCAGTAATTCAATTGCGCCTTGGATTGCGGTTAACGGTGTTTTAAAGGCATGTGATACTTGAGACGCAAAATTCTGAATATAGTTAGCGCGCTTTTCTAAAGCTTTGCTCATTTTAACTACCGCAGTCGATAATTCGTGAACTTCAACCGTACGTGCAGTTTTCAATATTTCGATATCGCTGACTTTGCCATCTGCCACAAGCTTGGCTTGTGCTGCGACCGCCTGCACTGGTTTTGAGATAACGAAAGAAGTAATAAAACTAAGCACAACCACTATCGTTATCAAACCTAACATGAGTAAAATAAGCATTGCTTGATTATTGTAAAGCGATTGCGCCAATGTTGCTGGCGTTCGTGAAATCACAACAGCGCCAATAACACGTTTATTATATATAATCGGCGTGGCGACAAAGACTCTAATTCACGTGCCACGGCTCATTGATGTAATTGAGGGATTAGGACTATCTGAATGACGTCTGCGTAAGGCGCTAATATACAATCCTTGCAAAGACTGTTTTACTTCCGACCAGTGTAAAATTGATTTGCCACTGTCATTCGAGGTTGATGCAATAATAAGCCCTTTCGCATTCACAACTCGCATACCCGAAAGCGTGTGAATTTGCGCTTCCCTCATTATATCGCTCGTTTGTTGGCCGGATTTTATTTCAATCACAAGCGCTTTGTCTTCAATCAGCTCTGGTTCGCCAGGTCTAGGTAAGATTTGACTACTTGATAAATCGAGTACCGCATACCTTGGCTTCCAATGTTGATCAGGATCTGGATTCGGAATTTTTCTTTTACGCAGCGTTGAACGCCGAGAATAGTCGATTGATTCTGAAATGGCCCATTGAGCATTTTTTACATTCAGTTTATTTTTAAGTGCATTGCCGTAGTCGTTTGGCAACAAGCCAACTATCGTTTCATTTGATTTTATTGCTGATTTATAAATTGAGGCAATGAAAGCAGATTGAGCAATCAGACTTGATTCCGTTTTCCTAATTAATGTGCTTTCGTACAAACGCAATAGACCGATGCTGGCAAGTGGTAAAACTAAAACAACCAAATTAATTAGTATAAGAATAGTACGAATACGTGGCCGTTGAAACCTCATACTGAATCACATGATCCCAACTTATAACCAATACCGTGCACTGTCTCCAGCGGCTCGGCACCAACTACTTTAAATTTACTGCGCACACGGCGAATATGACTGTCAATAGTACGATCACTCACAATGACATTGTCTTTGTAGGCAAGCTGGACTAGCTCATCGCGTGAATATACCTTACCAGGGCGTTGTGCCAAAGTTGATATTAAACCAAATTCAGTGACGGTCATGGTCATTTCATTTTCTTTCCAAAATATTTTATATTCATCGAAATTGATTTTTAAACTGCCGTACTCTAATACGTTCTTATTTTGATCCGCCTCGTCACTTGACGGGCTAATTTGGTTCTTCGTGCGTCGCAAGACGGCCCGTATTCTTGCCACCAATTCTCGAGGACTAAAAGGTTTAGTCAGATAATCATCACCGCCTAGTTCAAGCCCAAGAATACGATCAATCTCTTCGTCTTTTGATGATAAGAAAACAATCGGTAAGTTAGAATTCTTACGGACTTGTCTACAGACTTCAGTGCCATCCATTTCCGGCATCATAATATCTAGAACAATCAAATCAATTGATTGTTTTTTGATTTGTTCTTTTTTTAAATACTCTAAAGCTTCAACGCCATTGCTTGCTCGATGAACTTCGAAACCTTCTTTTTTTAAGGCAAAACTGATCACATCTAGAATATGGGCATCATCATCGACTACTAAAATATTTTCAGGCATATCACTATTCATGGTTAATTAACTTCAATAATCTTAGCACATTGCGTAGCTTGAGTGCTTCTCCACAACCGACTAAGTTATTGATTTTATTGCCTTGCACATGAATTGCACGAAATTGCACAACTATCGCAAAGAAAACGGCACGCTTAAGACAAAGCAACAATAGATACTCTCATTATCGAAAATATAAACAAAATCGGGAGTCATACAAATGTCGAACGTCGCTACTGCACCTGCAAGCACAGGGAAAAAACGGTCCGTCTGGGGAATCATTGGCAACATCTTACTTATAACTGCCGGCGTAATCTTGCCGTGCATTACCCTTGGCATCGAAATATCTTCTTCTATGAGTGCTAGCAGCTTTGTTGACCCTATTCCAACCTGGTTTCATATATTGTTGGTTGCGAGTGTACCGGTTATAAACTTAACCGTATGGCTTCAACTACGTAGACCAGCAAGCAAATATGACAAAGCTTTACTAATTGCGATCTATTTTTCAGTTGGTATCTGCTTAGTTTATACCTTAAGCTATTTACCCATGGTACCACTTGGTTTTATGTTAACCATCGTTGGACTTGGATTTTTGCCTCTGTCGCCCCTACTTGCCTTAATTGCCTCGCTAATCTTAATGCGAAAATACAAAAAGCAGCTTAAGCATCAATATACTGATAGCCCAGAACTTAAACTTTTCAAACGAAACTATTTAGGACTAATTGGTGCAATCTCCATAATGTTAATGCTCGAAGTTCCGGGCATGATCAATAATTACGGCTTGCACTTATATCAATCTGAAAATTCACAAACTCGAGAATCTGGCATAAAATTACTAAGACACTGGGGAAGTGAATCAGAATTATTGCGCAGCTGTTATCCTCGGTCGATGCAGATTTTTGATTTAAGTAGTTTGCTCTATAAGAAAAGTACCCCAAGAGATTTCTCTCTCATAAGAGTCCCCAACAGCGCACCCTACCAAGCTGCCCGCTCAGCCTTTTATCAAGTGACAGGCAAATCGTTTAATGAATTTCCAGCGCCAAGTTCGCGCGCAAGGAACAATGCGATAGTGACCCGCAGGTTCGACTTTGACCAAGGCAATCAACGTGTAGGAGGCAGACTTAATCAACTTTGGTTACAATCCTCCCGTATCGATGCAAGCATCGATACCAAAGCAAGCTTGGCCTATTTGGAGTGGACTTTTGAGTACAAAAATAAATCATCCGTTCTGGCTGAGGCCCGAAAAGAAATACAGTTGCCGCCCAATGCGGTCATTTCTCGCGTCACTTTATGGGTAAACGGCGAGGAACGCGAAGCCGCGATCGCAAGTAAACAAAAAACAACTAGCGCTTATAGAAGCGTAGTCGCTAGCCAACGTGACCCAATTCTAGTGACTTTGAGCGGCAAAGATCGAGCGCTAATTCAAATGTTTCCCGTGCCGGCAAATGGCGGCATCATGAAAGCACGTATAGGCATAACTCTGCCCCTCGATCTAAACAAACCAAAAAAGGCAATACTGGTCCTGCCCAAAATTAATAACCGCAACTTCAATATCGAAGAAAGTTTTAAGCACTCTGTCTGGGTCGATTCTAAGCACACCAATGAAATAAATTTAAACAGTGAATCAGAACGAAAAAACGCTTTAATGTTTAGCAAATCAAATCAAATATCTCATGTACGATTCCAAGACAAATCATTCTACTTTACAGTCGATCAAGCCACGCCAACACTGATAAGCTACGCAAAACTAGCCAATGAAGTTCAGTCCGGCAATGTAATGCAAAGCGTTAAACAAACACTATCGAAAACTAAATCATCCTTTGATAAAATAATCATAGTGTTAGACGGCTCAGCCAGTATGCAAAAATACATTCGCTCTGTTATTGAAGCAATTAAGCAATTCTCAAGTGAGACTAAAATTGAGTTTATACTCTCGGGCGATCAGGCACATGTCTTACACCCTCTTGCTAAACTAGATACTAAAGCAAAGTCTCGTTTAGTACGGCGCTTACAAAGTTATTCTTTTAGCGGCGGCGCGAATAATATACTGGGCTTAGAGTTAGCGACTGAACATAGTTTAGCGGATCAAAATAAAGATGAGCGTACAGCCATTGTTTGGATTCATAGTCCTCAGCCTTATTTACTTAAATCAATGAGCCATCTCAATCAGTTTTGGCAACGAAAGAAAAATCCAGTCAGTTTATTTTATGTTCCTACGGAGGCAGGCGTTAACAAAATAATTCAGGCGATGCCCAAAACTGTGCCTGCTAATTACGCCAATCCTTATCTAAGTCTTAATAAGAGCTTAACTAATCTGTTTGAAAAATTAACAGGCCATCGAGAATCAACGAGTCGCCACTATCAGCTAGTAAAGCCATCAAAAGCACAAGAATCTATACATCACAGCTCTCTACACTTAGTCCGCCTTTGGGCCAACGCAAAAATAACGTCCTTGCTTAGCCTAGACAGTGCAGAAGACCGCAAGCGTGCACTTGAATTATCAACAAAATTTCGCTTAGTCACTGCCGTTAGTGGTGCCGTTGTCCTTGAAACAGATAATCAATACGACCAGTTTGGCTTAAAAAAACCCAATCTCAGCAGCGACATGGTGCCATCAATTCCTGAACCGAGCACTTGGGCTCTTTTAATATTAACACTCATTGGCTTTATCTTTGTCGTGCTAACAAACAAAAACAAGCAGATCTAAGATGATAATGAATCATTGCTGTCCCGTTAACATAGCAAATGAAATGAAATCAACTAATTACTTAATATCATCCAACGAGTTAATAGAGGACGAGAAAAGCCGCCGCTACCCGTCTTTGCGAGGAGCCCTGTTTTACAGGGCTTTGAGGCAATCTCCTAATCATTGTCACCATTTTTGTTTAAAAAATATCACTAAATTGTCGAGATTGCTTCAGCGACTAGCGTCGCTTCGCTACGACGAACATTTGCTTAGTTTCATGTCGCAAATCAGAGCAAACTCGTTTAAGCCTTTAATTAATACTTATCGAGAAATTAGACAAAAGTTAACGGGACAGCAGTGATAATGAATAAACTTTCTCGAAATAACCATCTAATACTACTGTTATTAGGTTCACTGCTAGTCGCCTGGCCAACTCTCATCTGGTATCAAGCCAGAATGACGGATGGTTCTGATAATAATTGGGGCGTATTCGCTTTAATCGTTGCCTGTTGCATAAGTTTTGCAAAAAGAGCTACACAGCAAACTCTTTCAGATTCTCAATTAAATTTAAAAATAATTAATTTTCTCTTGCTTGGCTATTTCGTCGCGCAACTATTTTCCTTTTACGCCTTGGTTCAGGGAGTTATTTTCGCGCTATTATTAGCCAGCATACTAAGCCAATTTAATAACAACTCAAAACTTAATTTTGGACTAGTCGGGTTAATGATATTAAGTTTGCCCTTATTTGCCTCATTAGACTTTTATTTTGGTTATCCCTTGCGCTACTTTATTGGCTTAGTAAGCTCCTTTCTATTGAATTTACAGGGACTAGGAATTCGACTGGAAGGTGTCAATTTAGTTTTGGCGGACAAGGTGATTTTAATTGACGGTCCTTGTAGCGGTATTAAAATGATGTGGACCGGCAGCTTCCTGGTCTTTAGCTTTGTTGCCTATTTTAATTTAAGCTTTACACAATCGGTGAAGCTAAGTCTAATGGCTTTTACTGCGATTTTGATTGCAAACATCTTAAGAATTAATGCCTTGTTTTATATCGAGTCCGGATTATTCGAATCATTACAATGGATGCACGAACCCTTAGGATTAGTTTGTTACGGTTTTGCGATCATTAGTATTCTTTATTTCGGTCTTAGGCAGGTACGTAACTCAAACCCGATAAAAGGAGTCAGTTAAATGAAAACTAAGCTGCGAAAAGATATTATATTTTTAAGTCTTTTAATGCTGGCAACACTAGCCTCTTCTGCATTCAAATTACAAGATGAAAATATTAATTCGGCAAAAACTTTAGTCAACCTGCCTCCTTGGCCTAGCCACTATCAAGGTAAAAAACTACAACGTACCCCTTTAAGCAAACGCGAAAAATATTTTCTCGGTAACTTCCCAGGTAAAATGGCCCGCTTCACAGATGGTACAAGACAAATTATCATGCGTAGGATTATCAAACCCAGTCGCCTCTTGCACCCTGCGGTTGATTGTTTTCGGGGGTTAGGCTATCAAATCTCAAATATTAGAATTAGCCGCGATAAAAATCTAAGGCTCTGGCGCACATTTTATGCGACTAATAAAAAAATGAGACTTAAGGTCAGTGAGCAAATAATAGATAAAAATAACAAAGTATTTACTGATACATCAAGCTGGTATTGGAACGCCATGCTTAATAAGACTCAAGGACCCTGGTTGGCAATCACTGTCGCAAAACGACAAAATTAAAATGGTTTTAGCTAATGAACACTTAATAATGTATTAATATGGCATAGGCAAAGCTTATCGCATCTATATTTTAATCAGACGAGCGTGCTAAAACCCTCACATACCTAGCAATTAGGGCAAATAGTGCCAACTATTCACCAATAAGATGGCATTTTTTCTAGCATACAATGAATTTTCCTGTTAAATTTATTTTTAACTAACTCGAGTTAGAACGATTGCCTAATTAATCACAGAATCGCCGGAGATTCTACATAAGGAACTGTTTTTTAACATAATTATGTTATTAAGCGTACAGTAAGTTTTTTAAACGATCTCGCCGAAAAAAATCTGACTAGTATGGCAATGCCGATAAACTAGATTTGCAGACTATCTTTCGGAAGAGATAACGAAAACTGCCTAATCCCTATTGGCTATCGACTAAATCTACTCGCATGTTAGAAATAATTGCAGCGTTGAAATCGTAATTTTAACAAATTAGTTCGCTTAATTTAAGGATGGAAGTTATGACAAACATAAAACAAAAAAACGGGAAATTTACACTTTTTCTAATTATTTTTCTATCAGCCCTAATCGCATCTAGCGCGCTCGCTAGAAAACCGCGCATGGCCGTCGCAGAATTTAAAAACAAAACCAGTTTGCAATGGTGGAACAGTAGTGTTGCTAGAGACTTAGCTTCCATGCTTAGCAATGAACTATCAAGTTCAGGTAAGTTCCGTATGGTCGAGCGTAAAAAGCTTGGTTACGTTATGCGCGAACAAGAATTGGCAGCATCCGGTCGAGTCCGCCAAGGCACACGCGCCAAGACTGGTAAACTAACCGGTGCAAAATATTTGGTCATAGCAACACTGACCTCTTTCACTCAAAATACCGAAAGCAGCGGTGGCGGCTTTAGCTTTAAAGGCATTACTCTTGGTGGTAAAAATAAAAAGGCTTATGTAGCCATTGATCTTAGAGTCGTTAATACCACGACTGGAGACATTGTGCACTCCAGAACCATTGAGGGTAAATCGAAAAGCGGCGGCATGTCCCTTGGCCTTAATCGAGGTAGGTTCAGCGGTGAATTTGACAGCAAGAAAAAAACACCTGCTGGTAAGGCGATTCGCGCCGGTGTCATTCATATAGCTGAATATCTTGAATGCGTCATGGTTGATAGAGACGGCTGTGTTTCTAATTTCAGAGGCAAGGAACGCAAACGCAGAAACAAAACTAAATCAGTTTTAGAACTCGATTAAAAGACTGACTGTAAGAAAAATATTAAGCTGCACAAGATACTCGACGAATATCAAGTGCAGCTTAATAATCAGCTATACCTAAACAAAACCTGACTCGCTTAAAATTTATATGCGAATTCAGCAAACAATACTCCTTATTTTTACTCTATTCTCTCTGAGTTACTCCAACTTTGTCTTATCCTGTGCCTGCTGTGGCCTAGCCCGCTTTTCTCACAGCACTTCGTAGCGAGACGGTTCAAGGGTATGCTATGACTCGTTTTCACGACCGAGAAGTGCGCAGGCATAG
>QIKQ01000062.1 GCA_003233075.1 Gammaproteobacteria bacterium | reverse complement strand
AATTATTTTTGTTGTTTATAATTATTAAATATTTCATCAATCGGGTATAGACACATAAGAAAGTAATTTAGTCGGCTAAGAATTTGCTTATTGAAAATGATATTGAAATCGAGTTGCCTTGCGTCATTTTAATATTGTAATTTTTGTTGTTTTTAATTATATAATTCATTTAATTTGGATACTTTATCTATTCAAATTGAGTAAATATAAATTGTTAATTAAATTAATTGATGATGAGTTAGATATTAATAGCTAATGTAATTTATTCTACCAAGTAAAATTTTCACATTCGATATTTAGCATTAGGCTTGTATGGGTTCGTGAAAAATCTCGTCGTAATTAAACTAGTTTGAGGTGAAAAAATTAGTAATAATTATTCTTAAAATTGGATTGAAAATAACAATCAAAGTCAACATGATAACCACTATCGCAGTAGGGAATAGGCGGTTTAAACTTAAACATTTATTTCTTTATGAGGCTTATTAAAGTCATCAATATGCTTATCTTAAGATAGTCGCTAAATTCACACAAGATTCTGAAAATCATTGCTTTTTTAATCAGACCTCGATAAGATGCCGTCATTTTTCGCAGTATCTATATAATATAAGAGGAGATTAGCCAAATGCGTCGGATGTTGGTTGCTGGAAACTGGAAAATGAATGGCTCTTTGGAGAGTATTAAGTCTTTGTTAGATGGACTTAAATCGGGTCTTTCTCGTTCCGAAGTAAAATGCGATGTGGTGGTGTGTCCATCGAGTGTCTATCTTCCGACAGTGTCTGAACAAATTGTTGATTCTGCTATTAAATTAGGCAGTCAGAATATTTGCGACCAAGATGGTGGTGCTTATACTGGTGAGATCGCAGGATCAATGTTAGCTGAATTTGGTTGCCAATATGCGATTATTGGGCACAGTGAAAGACGTGCTTTATATGCTGAGTCTGATGAGCTTGTCGCTAAACGCTTTGCTGCTGCACGTCGAGGAAAATTAACGCCAATATTGTGTGTTGGTGAGTTATTGGAAGAAAGAGAGGCAGGTCAAACGGAAGCTGTCGTTTCTCGACAATTAGATGCCGTCATTGCGTTAGAAGGAATTGATGCTTTAGCTGACGCAATCATAGCTTACGAGCCAGTGTGGGCAATTGGTACTGGTAAAACTGCTAGCCCTGATCAAGCTCAAGAAGTGCATGCCTTTATTCGTAAAAAATTGGCCGCATTAAATAGTGATGTAGCAAGTAATATAGTAATTCAGTACGGTGGCAGTGTTAATGGTGCAAACGCAAATGAATTGTTTGCAATGGAAGATATTGATGGTGGTTTGATTGGTGGCGCTGCTTTAAAGCCAGACGACTTTTTAGCGATTTGCCAAGCCGCTACGTAATTATTAAGAGTAGAATCATATGGGCATTTTATCAGTTATATTAGTAATTTTGGCAATCGCTTTGATAGCGCTTATTTTATTACAGCATGGCAAAGGAGCGGATGCTGGCGCGTCATTTGGTGGCGGCGGCGGTGGTGGCGGCGGTGGATCATCTGCCGTTTTCGGAGCACAAGGATCGGCCTCATTTATGAGTCGTTTAACAGCCATATTGGCGACATTATTTTTTGCGTTTAGTTTGGCAATGTACGTTGTTGTTGCGCGAACTGCTAAAGAAAAGACAGATGAAGCAAAACAGGCAACGACAAATAGTGAGACTAAGAAAGCGGCTAGTAAAAGTTCAAAAACAACGAATAATAAGGCAGAAGCTAAGAAACCTGCTGACTCTGATACTTCCTCTAAAAATAAGTCTGATCCAAAAAAATCAGATAAGTAAACATTTGTTCCGTAATTGCCTAAAAGCATGCCGAAGTGGTGAAATTGGTAGACACGCTGTCTTGAGGGGGCAGTGGCGCGAGCCGTGCCGGTTCAAATCCGGCCTTCGGCACCAATATTTCTAGACTTTCAAATCCGAAAAATGTTGAAAACCATCGAAACCTTAAGTAGACGAATCGAGTATTAGGTAATGTTAATTCAGATGTAGATATAATTGTCTATTTTCCTTCCTATTTCCTTCCTAAACCTATTCGTTTTTTTATTCAAATTAGAGTATCAAATTTTCTATGCTGCTATTAGATAGTATAAAGACGAGTTGATTAGAAAAGCATCGAAAGTATCGGTAATAATAAGTAATACCGTTTTTTTATACCCCAATAATGATTTAACTATATGATTATTCAAGAAAATATCATGTACTACAGACTTGACAGTGATTAACAGATTAGCCTAGACTGCATCGCATGATAAGTAGCTTATGGATATTAGGGGTATTTTTTTCGATGGCCTATTACGATTGAGATATTAAAATTAACCCCTGTTAGAATTTATAGTAGCTCTATCCTTTACGGTGATAAGTCTCTGAATAAAAGGGCAAAAAATACTCATTGTTAAGGACTGACATAAAGCAGTTGATTTCACGTTGAACTAAGCTTACGTAGAAATTAATCGGAGTAATTTAAAGTTTCTTAACCTATACTAGCGATCGCGACTAGCATAGCTGCATTAAAAAGGTTTCAAAATGTTGGAGAATTATCTCCCTATTCTTGTTTTTATAATAATCGGCATTGGTTTCGGAATCGGCCCAATGATGGCTGGTTTTATATTAGCGCCACGAAAACCCGATAAAGAGAAGTTATCAAGGTACGAGTGCGGATTCGAAGCTTTTGAAGATTCACGTGGTACTTTTAATATTCGTTATTCTCTCGTTGCGATTCTATTTATCATATTCGATTTAGAAATCGCCTTCCTTTTTCCCTGGGCTGTCGTAATGAATCAACTCGGTTGGTATGGTTTTATTTCTATGTCAGTATTTTTGGGAATTTTGGTCGTTGGATTCATCTATGAGTGGAAAAAGGGTGCATTAGAATGGGAGTAGAAGGGGTACAGAATAAGGGTTGGATGGTTGCCAGCGCTGACTCCTTAATTAACTGGGCTCGCACCGGTTCAATGTGGCCGATGACATTTGGTTTAGCCTGTTGTGCCGTTGAAATGATGCAAGCAGGTGCTTCACGTTATGACTTAGATCGGTTTGGAATTTTATTTCGTCCTAGTCCTCGACAATCTGATGTAATGATAGTTGCTGGTACTCTTACCAATAAAATGGGTCCGGCAATTAGAAAAGTATATGATCAAATGCCAGAACCTCGCTGGGTAATTTCCATGGGTTCCTGTGCTAATGGAGGAGGTTATTATCATTACTCCTACGCAGTAGTTCGAGGTTGTGATCGAATTATTCCTGTCGATATTTATGTGCCAGGTTGCCCACCAACTGCAGAAGCTTTGTTATATGGCATAATTCAATTACAAAATAAAATCAAACGAACAAATACAATCGCGCGTTAGAGCACCTCTTATGGCAAATTCTAAACAATTGGCTGAAAGCCTAAAGCAAACATTTACTTCGCAGATCGAGTCATGTGAAGTAGCGAATAAAGAAGTCACAATAGTTGTTACAGATCGAAATTTAATTAGCGTACTTGAACAATTAAAAACGTATCCAGAATTTGCGTTCGAAATGATGATCGACTTATGTGGTGTTGATTATCTCTCTTACGGTAAGGCTGAATGGAAAACAGAAATTGCATCTAACACTGGTTTTAGCCGTGCTGTTGAAGAAGATGATGGCAAAATAATTGACCCAGATAAGCGGTTTGCTGTGGTATATCATTTATTGTCTTATGCTAATAATCAGCGTCTGCGTGTTCGTGTTTATGTAACAAATAACGAATTACCCATCATTCCTTCAGTGATTGAGCTTTGGAATTGTGCAGATTGGTATGAACGCGAAGCATTCGATTTATACGGTATTGTTTTTGATGGCCATCCGGATTTACGACGACTATTAACGGACTATGGTTTTATAGGTCATCCCTTTAGAAAAGACTTCCCGTTAATTGGTCAAGTAGAAATGCGTTACGATCCAGAAAAGAAGCGTGTCGTTTACGAACCGGTTAGCATAGAGCCTCGCGTATTAGTGCCTAAAGTGATTCGTAACGATCATCGTTTTGAGAAAGTAAAAGAAAAAAAGGATTCCAGTTTCGATGCCTGAACTTCGTAATTTAACCTTAAACTTTGGTCCCCAGCATCCTGCTGCGCATGGTGTTTTGCGTCTAATTTTAGAAATGGAAGGCGAAGTCATTAAAAGGGCCGATCCACATATTGGCTTGTTGCATCGAGCAACGGAAAAATTAGCAGAAAGCAAACCTTATAATCAAAGTATTGGTTATATGGATCGACTCGATTATGTTTCGATGATGTGTAACGAGCATGGATATGTTTTGGCGATCGAAAAGTTGCTCAGTGTAGAAGTACCAGAACGCGGTCAATATATTCGGGTTATGTTTGATGAAATTACTCGAATATTAAATCATTTATTATGGATTGCTGCTCATGGACTTGACGTTGGTGCAATGACAATATTTTTGTATGCTTTTAGAGAACGTGAAGATTTAATGGATTGTTATGAAGCAGTTTCTGGCGCACGTTTGCATGCAACGTATTACCGTCCAGGTGGGGTTGCACGTGATCTTCCAGATACCATGCCGCAATACGAGGCTGGTAAATTCCGAAGTGATAAAGATGCGAACCGACTGAATGAAAATAGACAAGGTTCATTATTAGATTTTTTAGAAGACTTCACTCAAAAATTCCCTAAATACGTCGATGAGTATGAGACCCTATTGACTGACAATCGAATTTGGAAACAACGATTAGTTGATGTTGGTATTGTTTCTCCTGAGCGTGCTTTGCAAATGGGCTTTACTGGTCCAATGCTTAGAGGGTCAGGTATCGAATGGGACTTGCGTAAGAAACAAACCTATGAAGTATACGATAAAGTCGAATTTGATATTCCTATTGGAACTAATGGAGATAGTTACGATCGTTACTTGGTACGAATGGCTGAGATGCGCGAATCGAATAAAATAATTATACAATGCATAGACTGGTTACGAAAAAATCCAGGACCGGTGCATACCGAAGATCATAAATTATTTCCGCCTTCACGAGAAAGCATGAAGGGTGATATGGAAAGTCTAATTCATCATTTTAAATTATTCACCGAAGGATTTTGTTTGCCAGAGGGTGAGGCCTATGCGGCTATCGAACATCCTAAAGGTGAGTTTGGTTGTTATATAATTTCTGATGGAGCGAATAAGCCTTATCGATTAAAAATAAGAGCGCCAGGTTTTGCCCATTTGGCCGGCATGAATGAGATGTCTAAGGGCCATATGTTATCCGATATTGTCACTATCATTGGATCACAAGACATTGTGTTCGGTGAAATTGATAGATAGTAATTGAAAGTATAGCTAAGAGTACACAAAAATGTCGAAGTCTCTATCACAACTAGTTTCATCAAAAGCGGTTGCCGAGGTGGAACTGTGGATAAGTAAATACCCAGCAGAGCAAAAGCAATCTGCGGTGATGGCTGCTTTGAGAATTGTGCAAGATGAAAATGGCGGATACTTAAACCGCGAATTAATGGATGGCGTGGCAGGCTTTTTAGATATGCCTTTTATTGCTGTTTATGAAGTGGCTAGTTTTTATTCCATGTACGAGCATAATCCTGTCGGTAAATACAAGATTTGCGTGTGCAATAGTATTTCTTGCATGATTAATGGATCCGAAAAAATCATTGATTATTTAGAAAAGAAATTTGGAATTGGTGTAGGTGAAGTAACGAAAGATGGCCGCTTTTCAATTAAGGAAGTGGAGTGTTTAGGCGCTTGCGTAGGTGCGCCAATGATGATGATTGGCAAAGAATATTACGAAGATTTAACGCCTGAAAAAATTGACATAATCATTGATGGTTTGAAATAAATATTTAGAAGATAGCGAAAAAAACCAAATTAAAGAAACTAAATGAAAAAAACGATTTTGTACACTATAGAAAATAAAGTCAGCTTTGGAGGCATTCGTGGTTAACGAAGTCTGTTTTAAAAATATTGATAAAGATAAAGCTTGGAAATTGGATGTTTATCAAAGCACTGGCGGCTATAATGTATTGAAAAAAATTCTGCAGGAAAAAACTGATCCGGCAACAATTATTGATGAATTAAAAACCTCGGTGTTACGAGGTCGAGGTGGTGCAGGTTTTCCAACTGGATTAAAGTGGAGTTTTATGCGCCGCGATGACCCAGGCCAGAAATACATAGTTTGCAACTCGGATGAAGGCGAACCAGGAACCTGTAAAGACAGAGATATTCTTCGCTACAATCCTCATGCATTAATTGAAGGCATGATCATTGCCGGATACACTATTGGCGCATCGGTTGGTTATAATTATATTCGTGGTGAGTTTTGGCAACCTTATGAGCGTTGTGAAGAAGCCATAGAAGAAGCACGAGCGGCGGGTTTATTAGGAAAAAACATATTTGGTTCTGGTTTTGATTTCGAATTGCATAGTCACTTAGGTGCTGGCGCCTATATTTGTGGTGAAGAAACGGCATTATTAGAATCAATTGAAGGCAAAAAAGGTCAGCCTAGATTTAAACCACCTTTTCCCGCGAGTTATGGTTTATACGGTAAACCAACGACTATTAATAACACTGAATCATTAGCCTCGGTACCAGAAATATTAAGCAGAGGCGGTCAATGGTTTCTTGATATCGGTAAACCTAATAATGGCGGAAGCAAATTATTTTCAGTTTCAGGTCATGTTAATAAACCAGGCAATTTTGAAGTGCCCATGGGAATGCCATTTTCCGAGTTATTAGAAATGGCGGGCGGTGTACGTCACGGTAGACGTCTTAAGGCTGTGATACCGGGAGGCAGTTCTGTTCCTATTTTGCCTGGTGAAATAATGATGGATACGAATATGGATTATGACTCTATTACAGAGGCAGGTTCCTTACTTGGTTCTGGTGCTGTCATCATTATGGATGATTTAACTTGCATGGTAAGTGTCTTGGCTAATCTATCTCATTTTTATATGAGTGAATCATGTGGTCAATGTACACCTTGTCGTGAAGGAACTGGATGGTTATCGCGGGTTGTTCATCGTATTGAGCACGGCGAAGGTCGAATGGAAGATTTAGACATGTTATTTGATGTTGCTGTCAAAATGGGTGGCAATTACTATGAACGTGAAGGTGGTCGAACGATTTGTGCATTAGGCGACGCGGCATCAATGCCGGTATTGAGTTTCTTAAAGCATTTTAGAAAAGAGTTCGAATATCACATTGAACATAAAAAGTGTATGGTCGCTCGTTACTGAGCTGGCTAATAAGGGTAGTTACAAAAATGTCAGATGCATCTACAGTAACCATTGAGATAGACGGTAAAACACTTGAAGTAAAAGCAGGTGTGATGCTGATTGATATCGCCGATGATGCGAATATAGATATTCCACGCTTTTGTTATCATCGACATTTAACGATTGCTGCTAATTGTCGTATGTGTTTAGTTGATGTAGAAAATGCACCTAAGCCTTTGCCAGCTTGTGCCACACCTGTCATGGATGGGATGAAAGTCCATACTAAATCGGCAAGAGCAATAGCCGCTCAAAAAGCGACTATGGAATTTTTACTCATTAATCACCCCTTAGATTGTCCAATTTGCGATCAGGGCGGAGAATGTGAGCTTCAAGATGTTGCCATGGCTTATGGTGGTGATGTGTCGCGTTATACCGAAGGTAAGCGCGTTGTTAAGGACAAAGATATTGGTCCACTTATTTCGACCGATTTAACTCGATGCATTCACTGCACTCGTTGTATTCGTTTCGGTGAAGAAATCGCGGGTTTACGAGAGCTAGGTGCAACTGGCCGTGGCGAAAATATGCAGATTGGAACTTATATTGAGCATGCCGTCAGTTCTGAATTGTCGGGTAATGTAATCGATTTATGTCCAGTCGGTGCATTAACTGCTAAGCCATCACGTTATTCTGCGCGTGCTTGGGAATTAAACCAATATCCTTCTATCGCGGCGCATGATTGTATTGGTTCGCATTTGTCGGTGCATACTTTTAGATCTGATACTAATCGAATTGTTCCAATTGAAAACTCAGAGATAAATGAATGTTGGTTGTCAGATCGAGACCGATTTAGCTATAAAGGTTTAACGAGTCGTGATCGCTTGCTAAAGCCAATGATTAAAATGGATGGTCAATGGCGTGAAACTGATTGGCAAACCGCATTGGAAAAAACGTTTGCGGCTATGCAAGATACGATTAGGAATTACGGTGCTGATCAAATTGGTGTTTTGGCTTCGCCAAATTCGACCTTAGAAGAGTTATATTTACTCAAGAAGTTAACCAGTAACATTGATTGTTTTAATTTCGATCATCGTTTACGTCAACTTGATTTTAGTCATCAAGATCAAGCGCCTATGATACCAACACTGGGATCTAGCATTACTGATTTGGAATCACTCGATTCAGTATTACTCATCGGCTCAAATATTAGTAAAGAACAACCTATGTTAGGCATTCGCTTGCGAAAGGCGCAAAAGAAGGGCGCTAAAATATGCCAAATAAATCACCGTGTTTATGATTTAAGAATGCCGTGCGAAGTAGGTATTGCGGCACATTATCGAAATTTAGTTTTAGAATTAGCAGCAGTCGCTAAGGCGCTTAATATCGACTCTAGTTTATTACCTCATGCCGCAAATACTTTGTTTGTTCAAGCGCAGATATTAGAAAAGCATAGCCAAATTGCAGAAATACTAAAAAATGGTGAAAAATCCCATGTAATTTTGGGTAATCAGGCGATCTCTAGTCCTTACTATTCGCTAGTCGAAATTTTTGCGCGGGCGATTGCAACTTCATGCAATTGTTTATTTGGTTATTTAACCGATGGTGCCAATGCAACAGGAGCCTGGCTAACAGGTGCTATTCCTCATCGTGATTACAATGGTGCTAGCCAAAAGACTGCGGGCTTAAATGCTCAAAGTATGTTGGAACAGCCCAGAAATTTGTATTTATTACATAACATTGAAATTGATTATGATTGCGCTGACCCGGTAACCGCATTATCTGCTGTTGCATCATCTGATTTTGTCGTTTGTATGACTCCCTATGTATCGAGCGATATGCAGAATTACGCGGATATATTATTGCCAATTTCGCCTTATTTAGAAACTTCCGGTACTTTTATTAATATCGAAGGTCGAGTACAGACTTTTGCAGGAGCGTCGAAGTTAAAAAATTCGGAAGCGAGACCAGCATGGAAAATAATTCGAGTCTTAGGAAATTATTTTGATATTGATGGGTTTGAATTTAATTCATCAAAAGAAATTTTAGAAGAAATTGAACGCACTATCGGTGAATTTAAAGGCGACAATACAGCTACTATTACTGAGGCAACAGCTTTGGCTGATAAAGAAGACGTGATTTATCGTTGTTCTGAAGTAAACATGTACCATTCCGATAGCATTGTAAGGCGATCTGAGCCTTTACAAAATACACCTGAAGCAAAAGAGGACAGAATTCATATAAACGCCGACTTAGCTAAAAAGCTAAATTTGGAAAGAGCAACACAGGTACTGGTTAAACATGGAAATAAAACGATTGCAATGCACTTGGCGATCGACGATACCGTTGCAAATGATTGTGCTTGGACGTCATTTGCAACAGCGACAAGTAAAAAATTAGGTCCAATGTATGGTGTAATCGAGCTTGAAGCCGATTAAAAGCGTGTAGAGAACTTATGTTTTTAGATTTATTGTGGATAGTAGTTAAAATTTTGCTCATCGTGTTACCGCTGATGTTCTCAGTCGCGTATTTGACGTATGCAGAGCGTAAAATTATTGGTTACATGCAAGTGCGTTGCGGTCCTAATCGAGTTGGCCCCTACGGCTTGTTGCAGCCAATAGCTGATGCGGTTAAATTGTTATTTAAAGAAATTATTATCCCTTCGAGCTCCAATAAGTTTTTGTTTGTTATTGCACCCATACTTGCAATCGCACCGGCCTTAGCTGCTTGGGCAGTCATCCCGTTTGGTGAGATTGATGTCAGCACCACGGTCGCTGGGAAAACGACAACGACTCAAGAATTACTAGTCTTAGCAGATATTGATGCGAGCTTGCTTTATATATTAGCCCTAACTTCAATTGGAGTTTATGGCGTCATTGTGGCTGGATGGGCATCAAACTCAAAATATGCATTTTTAGGCTCAATGCGATCGGCCGCGCAAATAGTTTCCTATGAAATTGCTATGGGCTTCGCCTTGGTTGGCGTTTTAATGGCCGCGAGTGTTTATCAAATTGATCCAGTGACTGACCCAGCCTTAGTGGGTAAAAGCGCTATCAATCTGGGCGTTATAGTGAAAAGTCAGTCAGGTGGATTTTGGCATTGGTATTGGTTACCTTTAATGCCTCTTTTTATCGTCTATTTAGTATCAGGTGTGGCAGAAACAAATCGAGCACCGTTTGACGTGGCGGAAGGCGAGTCTGAAATTGTAGCGGGTTTTCACGTTGAATATTCAGGTATGGCATTCGCTGTTTTCTTTTTAGCAGAATACGCCGTTATTATTCTAATTTCGATGCTTTGCGCCTTATTATTTTGCGGCGGTTGGTTGTCTCCATTTGAGGGCATACCTCATTTAGAAGAATGGTTTGCCTGGGTGCCGGGTTTAGTCTGGTTGATAATGAAAACGATGTTTTTCATGTTTTGTTTTCTTTGGTTTAGAGCAACTTTTCCTCGCTATCGATATGATCAGATTATGCGTTTAGGGTGGAAAGTATTTATTCCAGTCACCATTGTTTGGATTGTTGTATTGGCTGCAGCCATTGCTTATGAGTTGCCACCTTGGTTTGATCAGGTTTAGATTCGATAAAAGTTTAATAGATTAAGTTAAAAACAGGATAGATTAAATGGCATCAATAGCGCATTGGATAAAAAGTTTTACGCTTTGGGAGCTTCTCAAGGGCATGCGTTTGACTGGGCGTTACTTATTTTCTCGAAAAATAACAGTTCAGTATCCCGAAGAAAAAACACCAATGTCGCCTCGGTTTCGTGGTTTGCACGCTCTTCGTCGTTATAAAAATGGTGAAGAAAGATGTATCGCTTGCAAACTATGTGAGGCAGTGTGTCCTGCGCTGGCAATAACAATTGATTCGGAACAACGTGAGGATGGTACAAGACGGACTACTCGTTACGATATTGATTTATTTAAATGCATATTTTGTGGATTTTGCGAAGAGGCATGTCCTGTCGATTCAATTGTCGAAACGCGTCACTTCGAATACCACTTCGAGAATCAAGGTGACCAAATAATGACAAAATCTGATTTATTAAAAATTGGTGATCGCTTCGAAGATCAAATTGCGGCGGATCGTAAAGCCGATGCTCCTTATAGATAATAAATTGAAGTTAAATAAACTGAACTAGGTAATAAAAAGTGGATAAAAATTTAATCATACAAATAATTTTTTACGGTTTCTCTACAGTGCTGATATTGTCTGCGCTAAAAGTGATTACTGCTCGAAATACTGTTTATTCCGCTTTATTTTTAGTCCTCGCATTTTTTACTTGTTCAGCAATCTGGATATTACTGCGTGCTGAATTTTTGGCGATAGCGCTAATTTTGGTCTACGTTGGTGCGGTCATGGTGTTGTTTTTGTTTGTGGTCATGATGTTAAATATTAACGAGCAACCCTTGCGTGAAGGTTTTATTAAATATTTACCTGTAGGAATATTAGTCGCCGTCGTTGTGGTGGCTGAAATGATTATTGTTATTACGAATGGTTTTGGCGCAATTACGGAAGCAAAAGCCAGTGGACTCATGGTAACCAGTAATACCAAAGCCTTAGGCAGTGTTTTATACACTGATTATTTGTACCAATTTGAAATTGCAGCCGTTATTTTATTGTTAGCAATTATTGCCGCCATCGTCTTGACCTTGCATCACCAAACAGGAACGAAACATCAAGATCCCGGTAAGCAAGTTCAAGTTAAAGCTAAAGACCGTGTCCGCCTAGTGAAAATGGATACGGAAAAAGTCGAATAGCACAGAGGAAATCATGATAGGTCTTACTCATTATTTAATACTTTCAGCAATACTATTTTGTATCAGTATTGCCGGTATTTTTTTAAATCGAAAGAATTTGATTGTCCTGCTTATGTGCATTGAATTGATGTTACTCGCAGTGAATATCAATTTTATAGCCTTTGCATATTTTAAAGGTTTAATTGCAGGGCAAGTATTTGTATTTTTTATAATGACGGTTGCGGCAGCAGAAGCTGCGATTGGTTTAGCAATAATAGTTATTTTGTTTCGAAATCGAAATACGATTAATGTTGCTGATATTGACTCACTGAAGGGCTAAGTTGTGAAAGAGTATATGGATTCAATTTATTTATTAACTCCTTTGGCACCGCTGGTGGGGGCTATTATCGCTGGATTGTTTGGCAAGTTTATTGGCCGATCAGCCTCGCACTGGGTCACTATTTTAGGTGTGGGGATATCCTTTATATGTGCTGTCATAATATTCAATCATATAGTTTTGGATGCCGCCCCTGCTGTGAATCAAACTATTTATACCTGGATGGTAAGTGATGGTTTTAATTTCCAAGTCGGTTTTCTAATTGATAAGTTAACTGCGATTATGTTAATTGTAGTCACCTTTGTTTCGTTGATGGTGCACATTTACACTATTGGTTACATGAAAGAAGATCCGGGTTATCAACGCTTTTTTTGTTATATCGCCCTCTTTACATTTGCCATGCTTATGCTGGTCATGGCTAATAATTTTATGCAGTTATTTTTTGGCTGGGAATTGGTTGGCTTAGTCTCGTATTTACTGATTGGCTTTTGGCATAAAAAAGAAACAGCTATATTTGCAAATTTAAAAGCATTTCTGGTTAATCGCATTGGTGATTTTGGATTTATACTCGGCATTGCCGCAATTTTAATGTTTGCAGGGTCATTAGATTACGACAAGGTATTCGCTGTGGCTCAAACCGAAGATTTTCAAAAACAAACAATTAGTATCTTTCCAGGGGTTCACTGGTCAGCAATTACATTTATTTGTATCTTGTTGTTTATAGGTGCAATGGGTAAGTCGGCTCAAGTTCCACTGCACGTCTGGTTGCCTGATTCGATGGAAGGCCCGACCCCAATTTCCGCGCTGATTCATGCTGCAACAATGGTTACCGCTGGCATATTTATGGTAGCTCGAATGTCGCCTTTGTATGAGTTGTCAACGACTGCCTTGAGCGTCGTCATGATCATTGGCGCAATCACCGCATTGTCTATGGGTTTCCTTGGCATAGTGCAAAACGATATCAAACGCGTCGTTGCCTATTCGACCTTGTCTCAATTAGGTTATATGACAGTAGCGCTTGGCGCATCAGCTTACAGCGCCGCGATTTTTCATCTTATGACACATGCGTTCTTCAAAGCCCTATTATTCTTAGGTGCGGGATCGGTCATTATTGCCATGCATCACAAGCAAGATATGCGTGAAATGGGTAATATTAGAAAATACATGCCGATCACTTACTTTACAGCTTTAATCGGTTCCTTAGCCTTAATAGGATTTCCAGGCTTTTCCGGTTTTTATTCGAAAGACGCGATAATCGAAGCAACCCACTTATCAACTATTCCGGGAGCTAGTTTTGCCTATTTCGCGGTAATGGCGGGTGTCTTTATCACTGCCTTATACAGTTTCCGAATGTTTTTTATGGTTTTTCACGGTAAAGAAAGAATGGACGATCATACGCGAGACCATCTAAAGGAATCGTCGTGGGTAGTGACTGCACCCCTTATTTTACTTGCGATCCCATCCGTTATTATTGGTGCCATCGCCATAGAGCCGATGTTGTTCGGTAGTTACTTTAATGATTCCATCAAAGTAACAGACGCGGCTCATGCGACATTGAGTAAGATTCATTTTGAATCAGTGATTGGTTTCACGATACACGGTATGATGCAACCACCATTTTTCTTAGCGATGGCTGGAATTGCGAGCGCATGGTTTTTCACTCTTAAACGACCTGATCTAGCGGCAGCGGCACAATCTAAACTTAAGATAATTCACACCTTGCTAATTAATAAATATTATTTTGATGCTTTTAATCAGAAAGTATTTGCGGGTGGTAGCCGACGATTAGGTGCCTTTTTATGGCGATACGGCGACGCTAAGCTGATCGATGGTTTTTTTGTTAATGGATCGGCTAAATCAGTTGGATGGTTTTCAAGCGTAGTGCGACGCTTACAGACTGGATATCTTTATCACTACGCGATTGCAATTATATTAGGCTTAGTGGGCATGCTAAGTTGGATAATATGGAATGAGTACGGTGTAACTAAATGAGTTTTGACCAAAGTATACTAACAATATTAATTTTATTACCTATTGTAGGCGGCGTTTTCGCCTTACTTGCAAGTGATAAGATGTCACGCCCAGTCGCGCTGATTTTCGCGATAGCGACTTTCGCCTTAAGTTTACCTTTATATACTGGATTTGATTTAAACCACAGTGGTTTATTTAATGCAGCGGCTGCGAGCGCGCAGTTCGAATTAAAACTGCCTTGGATAGAAGCATTTAATATTACTTATCATGTAGGGGTTGATGGTATTTCCATGCCATTAATTATCTTAACTAGCTTTATCTCGATATTAGTGATACTCGCTGGCTGGCGAGTAATTGAATATAAAACCAAACAATACATGGCTGCTTTTCTCATTATGGAAGGCATAATGATAGGTGTCTTTTCTGCCTTGGACGCTGTTTTGTTTTATTTGTTTTGGGAAGCGATGCTAATTCCAATGTTCTTAATTATTGGCGTTTGGGGTGGTCCCCGACGAGTCTACGCGACAATTAAGTTTTTCTTGTATACCTTCCTGGGCTCAGTTTTTATGCTAGTAGCCTTGATTTATTTGTACAATCAAATGCCAGAAGGCAAAGAAAGCTTTTCGATTCTCGGTTTCTACCATTTAGACCTTACTCTTACCCAGCAATCTTGGATATTTTTCGCATTTTTAGCAGCATTTGCGGTTAAAGTACCGATGTGGCCAGTGCACACCTGGTTACCTGATGCGCATGTGGAGGCACCTACGGGTGGCTCGGTAATACTGGCAGCGATCATGTTAAAAATCGGTGGTTATGGCTTTTTACGTTTTAGCTTACCTATTACTCCTTGGGCTAGTTTCGACTGGTCTTGGCTAATTATATTAATGTCCTTGGTCGCTATCGCCTATATTGGCTTCATTGCGCTTGCGCAAAAAGACATGAAAAAACTCATTGCTTATTCTTCGATTGCACACATGGGTTTTGTCACGCTCGGTTTATTCAGTGTTTTTGCTATTATGCAATACAATTTGGAGCACACGACAGCGGCAAACCCTATTGATGTTTTAGCAACTACAAAACTAGTAGTAGAAGGCGGAATAGTGCAAATGATTTCGCATGGTTTTATTTCTGCCGCCTTGTTTCTTTGTGTCGGTGTGTTATACGATCGTATGCACAGTCGTGACATTACCGACTATGGTGGTGTCGCGAATACAATGCCAGTCTTTGCTGCTTTTTTTGTTTTATTCGCCATGGCCAATGCGGGCCTACCTGGAACATCAGGTTTCGTAGGCGAATTTATGATTATTATCGGTGTTATAAAAGCGAATTTTTGGTTTGCCTTTATTGCTGCTAGCACTTTAATACTCGGTGCAGCTTATACCTTATGGATGATCAAACGAGTTGTTTTTGGCGAAGTCGGCAATGACAACGTAAAAGCCTTACACGATATTGGCGCCAGAGAATTTATTATCTTAGCAAGTTTAGCCTTGACCGTTTTGTTTTTTGGATTATGGCCAGACACACTCACGTCGGTTATGCATACATCGGTCAATGATTTGATGACACATGTACATTCTAAAGTCGCGGATCATTTAGTTAAGTAGGACATAAAATGTTATCACTATTAGCACAAGCAACATCAACAGTTACTATTCCGAGTCCGCTCTATCATCTGGCTATTCCAGAGATGGCGATGTTGTCGATGATTTGTATTATTTTGTTGATCGATTTATTTGTTAGTGACAGAACTCGATTCATCACCTATTTATTGACGCAAGCTACCCTTGTTGGCCTTATTATTTTTACCGTTATGAATATGGCTGGTGTCGAAAAAGTGACAACGTTCAATAACAGTTTTGTACGCGACGCAATGGGAGACATACTTAAGATAAGTATTTATTTCATTGGCATATTAATTTTTGTTTATTCGAAAGATTATTTAAAGGCTAGAAATTTATATAAAGGTGAGTATTTTACATTAAGCTTAATTGGAATATTAGGCATGATGATTATGGTTTCATCCTATAGTTTCCTAAGTCTCTATCTAGGTTTAGAAGTATTAGCCTTGTCAATGTATGCTTTAGTTGCGTTTAATCGAGAAAGCGCTAAATGTACAGAAGCAGCAATAAAATATTTTGTGCTCGGTGCCATTGCCTCTGGCATGCTGCTTTACGGTATATCGATGATTTTCGGTGTCACTGGTGAATTGGAATTTAATAAAGTATTTACTTATGTTCAAGCCAGTGGTGGATCACTAACCCTGTCCTTTGGTTTAGTTTTTATAGTCATTGGCATAGGTTTTAAATTAGGTGCAGTTCCTTTCCATATGTGGGTACCTGATGTATATGAAGGTGCACCAACAAGCGTCACTATGTATTTAGGTTCTATTCCAAAAATCGCGGCGTTCG
Organism: Gammaproteobacteria bacterium; assembly: GCA_003233075.1. Taxonomy (GTDB): domain Bacteria; phylum Pseudomonadota; class Gammaproteobacteria; order SZUA-21; family SZUA-21; genus SZUA-41. The sequence goes on along the minus strand of QIKQ01000062.1, from coordinate 23,732 downwards.
CGATGATCATGCGGATTCTTAGTGACGGCATGCAACCATTATTTGCAAATTGGCAAGAATTATTAATCATACTTGCTATTTTATCTATGGCGATTGGTAATATTTTTGCTATTGCTCAAACAAATTTGAAACGTATGCTGGCATATTCAACAATTGCCCACGTCGGTTTCATACTAGTTGGTATTCTAACTGCACAGCCTCAAGGCTACTCCGCAGCAATGTTTTACACTATGGTCTATGCATTTACTGCCGTTGCAGCATTTGGCATGATATTGGTTCTTAGTCGCTCTGGTTTTGAGGCGGAAAATCTGGAAGACTTTAAAGGTTTAAATGAACGTAATCCTTGGTTCGCATTTATTGTTTTAATAATAATGTTTAGCTTGGCCGGAGTGCCGCCAACGGTTGGATTTTTTGCCAAGTTACTAGTTTTACAAGCTGCCGTTGAGTTTCATTTTACCTGGCTAGCGATAGTTGCAGTCTTTTTTGCAATTATTGGTGTCTTCTATTACATTCGAATCGTGAAGTTAATGTATTTTGATCGAGTAGAGGATGACAAAGCTGCTAAAATTGAAGTTGGTGGTGATACAAAATTAGTGATTAGCTTGAATGGTTTAGCAATTTTAGCACTTGGTTTCTATCCTTTTGTGATTATTGAGCTTTGCCGGTCTGCTTTTAAACTAACATAAGGGCGCCTCTAAAAATTAGGATATTTGTGCGCTGGCAAGGCGAAGAACTTTTTAAAAGCACAGTTTACACGCAGTTTATCGCTGCGCGATCCCGCATTTTAAAAAATTCGACAACGGCCGCCAGCGTGCAAATAGACACAATTAGAGATGCCTATAAGGCGCTATTCTCCCGTCTGGCGCGGACTATATGGCAAATGTCTTAGTTAGCTAAGTTGTGACTCGTAAAAAATCATCGATATTGTTTGGACAGTCTAGTTGCTTATAGTTAATTTAAAATCATCTTTCAATTAGTGGAAATAGCTAATAATTTAGGCTTACTCATCGGTAAAGTAAAAAGCAGCATTTACTTGAATTTAAAGATTTAAATGCTATTTTAATTAAAGAGCAATGTCAGCTTGTCTGCCAATTTAACTTGAAAATAATGCCGATAAATCCCTAAAATGATATTTAATTTAGCTGATAATGAATATTTCGATTACCACTGCCAGTCTGGATTTACAGAGACTGTTGGTGATTTAAATGCATTTGTAATTGATGCTGGAGAGGGCGAAGCAGTTCTCTGTCTGCCTAGCTTAATAGGTTGTTCATACTATTTTCGAAATTTAATCCCTTTGATCGAAAAAAACAATTATAGGGCAGTTGTATTTGATTTACCTGGCACCGGTCTCAGTGAACGGCCAGAGTATTTTGAGTACAGTCTTGAGGGTTACACGACTTGGATATTAAAACTGCTCGATAGTTTACAAATTGAGAAATTTCATATACTAGGGCATGACATCGGAGCTCAGCTGAGTTTAAATTTATTAAATAAAATACCAGAACGAATATTATCGTTAAGCATATTAAATACAAGCTTATCCTCGGAGTCAGAAACAAGTTTGCCTTGGTTTATTCAACCATTTACTTGGCCGTATGTTAGACATGTTTATATGAGGATGTTTACGCCTTTCTTATTTAGCATTCTCATGAATCGTTATGGAATTGAAAATAAATTACATTTTAAGAAAATTGAATTATCTAATTATATTCGCCTACTTAAGTTCGATAACAAAGGACTTGAGTTCTTCGCAATGTTTCAACAATTAAATAAGAAAAATATGTTGTTTGGCTTGGATATAAATAAAATTAAATCAACAAATATTTCAAAACAATTAATATGGGGCGAGTCCGATAAAATATTACCGCATAGTAAATATGCAAGCAAAGCGCTTGAAACATTAGGTATTGAAAAATTAAGCTTAATCCCTGGCAAGTACTATTTACTTGAAGATAATTTCGCGCAGGTAGCAGATTTACTTTTTAGACAAATTAATGAAAATAGTTAACTAACGTGTTTTAAATACAATATCCCATAAAGGGGTAGTTACGCCAAAATTTGTACTTGGTTTTTTGTGATGCATCGCATGATGATTTCTTAACTTAATAAAGACAACATTGTTTATATCAATATGGTGAATTGTAAAATGAAAAAGTCCATAATATATGTAACCGACTATAACTATGCTTGTCACTAATAAGGACAATGAAAAAGGCAAAATTAAGCTAAGCATTGCAAAAATGGGTAAAAATACAAATAGCGGTACAAACAAGAACGGCAATGAATCAAATCCTTTAGGTTCGTTGTGATGCTTAGCGTGGCCCTTTCTAAAGACGAGAAAGTTGCTTTTATGAAAAATGTAATAATGGAATAAATACTCGACTAGAGTCCATATAAGCGCACCAGCAAATATTGAAATTACAATTTCTATACCAGTAAATTCAAATTTTAATATGGTATAAGCTAATAAAGAAAATAATAGTATAAAGTCGAATATAAATTCTAAGAAATAATTTAATTTCGAGCTAAAAAATGATTTGTGGTGCATATTTTTTTTAGTTTTTATTTTGATTTTCTTTACTTCCATTTTCTTTAGATTTTGTTTGTGTAGCAATCTTGATATTCTAATTATAATTAATTGTTAGCAGCTTAAATTCTATAGTGATTATTTAATGATCATACTAATGCATCTAGCAATTTGGTGCAACCTATACAGGAGATTAGACACAGCTAATTTGTGCTCATACCTAGTATTTTTAATCCAACAATTAAAGTATATATATCTGAATTTTTCTCTTTCAAGACGGTATAAAGTTATATCTACAGCGAATAACGATAGCCATTTTTACTTTTCATCAAGTCACTGTTTGCCCGAGCGGAAGAAAAATGATTTCAATCACTAATGCAGACGCATCATTACCTCCTGGGGGGGGGCTCCGAAAATAGAGAAATGCCACTGGTATGTCGTCCTTTGGCACGAGGATTGGGCCAACAGTCTTGGTCAAAAAGCCCGTGCGAGAATTCTTTGTCGAATTGAGAACGGCTAGCTTGTCGTTCCTAGTGAAGTTTGTGATTCGTGACTTACACAGTAGAGACGACTTGATGGAGTTAGCGGGTACTTTGTGTCGTTGGAAAGATCTCTATGGTTAACTAAAGATGAAAGCCTGGCGATCAATGAAAAATCGTTCCCGCATAATCACCTTCAGCTATCATAAAATTCAAAAACTAGCAAGTAGCGCCGCAAAGAAAATGAGGCAGTTAAACCGAAATACTCTGTTGGTATTTGATATTTGTCTATGACTAAGAATTCTCAGCTTTCGAATATAAATGCAGCGATTTAGAGCAAATTAGCGGTGGCAAGGGGGCGTCTGTTTTGATTTCGTTGGTAGGCTATTTTCGTATGTTGAAGATTTATCGAGAAAATAAGAGAGAGGAGGGGCGATTGGACGAAGACTATACCCATATACCATAGGAATCTTTCCGACTTTGTTAATGTTCACTTAAAAAATATGATTTGCATGAAATTAGTATTAGTTTTAAATGGATGATATAGAAAAATTAAATGTGCGTATAAATATTAAAGGTTCAGTAAGATTATTTTGTAATAGATGTAAGATTATAAGTTAAATTCTGTTAAGTTTAATCTACCATTTTATAAATAAAATACATCTGCAGCAAGTATACTTTTTAAGGAAGAGCTGATAATCTTGTTGCTTAGTTCTGAAGGGTCTGTTATTTACAAATGGTTGTAAAAAACTTGTCCTTTTAGAAGTCTGATTTAAATTGTTTAGTACTTCTCGCTCTTCTAGTTTCTAGTTTTTCACTGTGAAGCTTGAGGTCGATAATGTTAGAGGAATAACAAATGAAAAAAATACTTTGTAGCGTAGTCTTGCTATTTGCTTTTGCAGGCATGGCGCAAGCCGTAACTATTAATTTTGATAACACAGAAGTTCCTGGTATTAGTAATTCGGATCTCGTCACAAATCAATGGAATAGTTTTGGTCTCGGCATATCGAATGCATATTGGTATTCTGATTCGCGCGATACGTTTGATCAAATGGGTTTGTCTGTCGCACCAGTAGGTGCAACAAATATTGCTCGTGTTGACTTGCTGGGTGGCGTGACAACTAATTCAATGGATGTGCAATGGTGGGCGATTACTGGCACTATTTACATCGATGTATACGATGCGGCGGATAATTTACTTGATAGTTTCAGCAATGGAGTTGGTATAGGAACTACAACTTTAACAGGCACAGGTATTTCGTACTTAACATGGCGCGAAGCTGGTGGTTTCGTACAAATTTCTGGATTGAGTTATGACGTTGCGGCAATTCCAGAGCCATCAACAATCTTGTTGTTTGGTTTTGGTCTGTTGCTACTGGGAGCATTTGGTAGAAGACGTATTAAAGGCTAAAGGTCTAAGATTTGGTATCGAAATTTGTTACCATGTCCAGCTTTAATGACTTTAGTTTTTAAAATTTTAAAATTAGAGTCCAAAATCAAGGCTAGCTACGACGATTTTAATGATCGTCATAGCTAGCGTTTTTTTTGCAGGCTTTATGTGCTCTCGACAGTCATACGGATGAGCAAACGTGACCACTGCTTGCTGGGTTGTATATTTCATACATGCGGTGTCAAAAGTTGAAAGAAATTATCACTGTTGTAGATTAATGTTATTTAGATCTTTCACTCTACTGTGCTTCCGGATTCACGTGTTTTTCGTTCATAAAACCTAAAATTCAAATAACAAAATAAATTGAGATGAAAGCGATTGTACTATTACGCGATTGTCACGGCTTATTTATTCTAAATCGCTGCATTTATATTTGCAAACGAGACTGTAAATATTTATGTGTAAGTGCCTATCATTAACTCCAGAAATAGTTGGATAGACATTGTTAAAATAAGAAGACTTACTTGTCGTCGGCTTTTCTCGCTAAGTAGTATTCAAATAGTCCTCGACCATGTCTCCTTAGGATTGCCTCGGTAAAATTGACAACTGCATGACGCAACAAATTAGGACTCCCGATAGCTAAACATAATATTTTATAAATCCACATTCAATACGCCGTTCGCTAGCCATTCACCTAAATCTAGCACAGCGTTATAGTTTCAAGATTCGTCGCGCCAGGTTTTGATAATAATTATTATCTATTTCAGGCCAGGCTTTCTGTAAAGTTTTAAGTAGCAGCGTCGATTGGTTTTTTCTGCCTAAAATTATATTGGCATTGATTGCCGCTTCTAATCTCTCGAAATCATATTCTTGATCCCAGCGATTTACTCCGTGGTAACGTGATATGCGCAGTAGCTTTAATGCTCGGCTAGGGGCAATCTTTGCTAGATGGGATATTGAGTCGTCATAAAGGTAATTATGTTGATTAAAATAACTAAAACAAGCTTGAATATATTGTGATCCAAGTAGCGAATAACTTAGTTCAATACTATCTGCTAAGAGGCTTAAATCAAATACTCGAGTAAGGTCACGTATGTTTAATTGATTTGCTTTAGTAAAATCTAAAAAAGGTAATATTAACTCGGGACGAAAATCAAATACATTAAGATGCAGTATGATGTTCAAAGTTAACTCATTTATTTCAAGGGGCTTAAGGACTTCTAAAAATACATCTATAACTTTTTCCAGGTCGCAGGATAAAAGTTTTGTCTTAAAACTATTTTGATAAAGCTCGCTAAATTTTTCGCTAAGGTCTATTGGTCCATCATCGTACCACTCTTTTACAGTGAGCGAGCTAATGCTTGCGTGTGGTAATACAATTGTATTCATTTCTTGCGCAAGGCTATTGATGAAAGACTTTGCCTGATCCTCGAATTCACTTGGAAGAAGATGTGAGTAGGCATGAAAACCTATTAGCCCACCTTGATCCGAGAGTCCTAGCAGCATGCGAGCAATGACGCGTCCACCGTTAGATCGGGCATAGAGTACTCTTTTATTGATATCTGCGGCATTAACGAAAACGGAAAAGTAATTAAACTCATTTGGGCTGAGACAGGTATTAAAATGCTTGCCCATTAGAAATATCTCTAAGGGGTCATTCTCGAATGATAGTTGGCACGGGGTTTTATCTAAATTAAAATTCAGAGTTTTAGTACCATCTAACCAAGGAGTCATATTAATACCTTTATATACTAAAGCATCGATAAAGGTCTTATTGGCACTCATTTCACGCATATCCCATGGCGGATCTAATAAACGTCTTTTGATGACTTTGTGAGCCAATTGCTGAATAGCAGGTGTGAGTGTTTTAAGCGAAGGCAATAATAAGACAAGTTGGGAACGTATTTTCGTGTCAAATTCGTTATTCGTATTATAAGTATTATTCAGATAGGCTTGTAATTTATCATTTAGACTAACATGCCAATCTTCAAAAATTATTTTAAGCAAACGAGTTTCGAGATTTCTAACTAACTTTTTAGTTTGATTCGCGTTTAATGAAGTAGCTTTGTTAATATATTTTTCGATATTGTTTAGGCGTGCGGTCATTTTTTTAACTTGGCTGTGTTCCGAATTAGCCAAAAGTAGACTTAATTTCCTATTTATTGTTTCAGCTTCGAGGGCGAGCGCTTTTTTGTTTGGTATATATTTATGAGTAATTTTTAAAGCAATGAGTTTTGCGTGTTTGCCTAAGGATGTAAATTTCTTAAGTAAATCTTGAATTTCTATTGGGTACTCTTTTATCCATTTAGGGGTATGCGTTTTTAAGTTAGGTTTAATTGCAAGGGGAACAAATCGAGTCGTAATTTTACAAAAACGACATAATTGAGCTAGTTCATCGATTGCGGTATTACTAGAGACAGAAATATACTCTAGAAATTCATCTCTTAAATCAATTTTATTAGTGTAATTAGAAATTAAGTTGAGATTATCGAGCTGCTGCCATGATTCTAGGCAATCTGTTTCGAGGCGTACTATTAACTTAGCGAGTTGGGGGTGGTTTTCACCACAAAGCTTGATAGCGGTCACGATAATTTTAATATCAATGGCGTAATCGCTGCTTAATTTAGTTTTTGTTTGCTCAAAAACTGTTGTGATTATTTTTGAATCAGAAATTATGGAGCATAATAGAGCCAAATAAGTGAAATCTACCTCAGTCATATGCTTAAGTGTTTTAATTTGACAGTGAGACATAAGAATATTGAAATACTGATTAATATTCGATTTTCGTTTCAAAATACTAATGATATTAATATGTTGGTTTGAATAATAATTACCGTAAGTGATTGTAATGCTACTGTGTTTTTTATTGCAGTTGATGTAATTAAATGCATATTTAACATTGCGCTTATTATTGAAAGTTGATTTAAGTTCTTGGCAATAATGTAAATAAACAGAAATTAATTTAGTTTCTTTATCGTAAATTAATGTCATTAAAAAGAGTAAATAATGCTCTTTTTGTAATGAAGAGAGATTTATTGGAATTAGATTTAAGACCTGATAATGTTTTGAATTATCAGAAGCAGAGAAATAGCTTATCCGAAATAGAAAATCACTCTTAAATTCGATTGGTAGTTGACTTAGGGCATCACTAATTGTATTAGAGAGTGACAGTGGGTAAGTTTGAATGGTTTTGTTTTTCTTGCGATTTGTAACAATTGATGTTTTTGCATTGGTAATTATCGGTTCAATAGCTTGCCAATATTGAGTCCAATCGTTTGCAAACTTCGCCCAATTGAATCGATTGAATAAACCTAAAACTCTTTTAATAGCGTTCCTATCTTGTTCTTTTAGTTCGAAAAGCCATTGTGTTAAGTTCTTGATAAAGACAGGTTTAGGTTCCTTGGCTAAATTGGCATTGGCGTTCGCAGATTCGCAAATGGAAACTATTCTTTCTAAATAGTGCCGAACATTATTTGTTGGAAAATCATAGAGTGCTTCATTCGATAATAAAAATAATATGGATTTCGTTTGTTTGATATTGCTGAGTTTACCCAATATCCAAAGATTCAAAATGATTTTGTGAGATGTTTGCTGATCATTAAGCTTAATAATATTGCAAATTTCTATTTTATTTTCTTGTGTCCAGAGCAATATTTTCCCGAGTTGTTCTGAATCCAAATAAAAAAACCAAGAGTAAGATTTTATAAGTGGCAACAAAGACTTGTTATTCTTTATTATTGAACGAGCTAGCTGGCAGGCTGATTTAGAATAAGGCGTATAATCTGTATCTAATAAATTACTAATATTTTTATCGCTGCTATTGAGAATGTTCAGTTTGACTAATTCTAATAATTTTTTAGTTTCGGCTTGCCACCGAGGAATGTTATTAATTATACGAGGTAAAGCTCTAGGGAAATCAAGAATTACTTTATTTAATGCATATTGAGTGCTACTAATTAATTTCGAATCAATGATTAATGGGTTTATTGGGTTTCGGTCGGATGAAATGCTTAACCACTTATTTTCTCCACAGGGGTATCCACTAAGCCAAGCTAGTTTAGTTCTTAAGTAAAGTTTCGCGCGAGCTTCATTCGCAGATTGTTTTTTAGCTTGACCGGATTTAGAGCCGGATGCTGCATAAGGCTTCAATGTCGTATTTTTCCAATTACTTTATTAATGTGCTTATTATGTAAGAGCAAAAAGAAAAAATAAAGAAAATTATTTTGGTCTATATTACTTAGTTAAGTTTTAGAGGTGGCCTAAAGAGAGTGAGAGCGCGGCGAGATAGATTTCACTGCGCTCTCATTAATTACTGATACCCTCCACCGTGGCGTCGACGGTCGTAATTGTCATTACGATGCCCGCGGTGTTTTCGATGGCGCTTAGATCGCTTATTAGATCGGCCGTGCCGTAAGTAAGGGTTGGCATGACGTATTCTTAGTTTTTGATAACTATGTCGGCGCAAGTGGAAACGTTTTGGCGGATAGCGAGATTTGGTCCAGCCGGTATTGGTATAGTAAAAATAGAAACCACGACGCGTATCATAGTAAACGCGAATGTCGGGATAATAGTGATAATGATAATAATTATCGTGATGTACGCTTCTATCTGAGCGGACAAAATCATCTTCACAAGCGCTTAAACTTAAAGTTAAGACAAGTAATAATAACATTTGAATACTAAATTTAAATATATTTCTAGTCATATAGGCCTCGATTATGGATTTGTATTGGACTATGACGACTGTAACGGCTGCAACGGGAGTATCTGTCGAAAGATTAACTTTAGTAATATTTAAGTTTATGCAGCTTATCTTTTTCATATAACTCTATCTTTACCAGGGTTATTTTAATATTTATTGCAAAGTTCCGGTACACAATTTGCGAACAATATTGATTTACTTAAAGAATTTATTTAAATACTCTTTAAACAAAATCATGCAACTAAAACAAAAGCTTGTTTGGACGCTCACCTTAATGGCAATATTGCCATTGCTTATTGTTTTATTTCAAGTCGTTAGCAAACTTGAAGACGATATTCAAGAACGCACTTCAGAAGAGTCATTTAACACTCTTTTAAAAATGTCTCGCGAGATTAAAACTGAAATGGGCAATCAACAATCTATTGCCGATGGATTAGCAAAAGTGCCTATCGTTAAGGCTTTTAGTCAGGTAGTTGAAGTAGATAAGGATAATTTATATGATCGTCGTGCGACCGAATTGGCAATATTTTTCCTCAACTACCAGTCAACCGTTCCTAGTATTCAAGCTTTAAGGTTTACGGATTTATCGGGAAAAACGCTAGTTAAAATTAAAGAAGGTAAGCTTTTATCTGGGAAATTTAAAACCAGTACCGGAAAACAATATGTTGAAAATATAAAAGCAAAAGCTTTTTTTTCCTGGGCGTTAAAATCAAAACATCGAATTAGCATATCAGATTTTGAAAGAGGCCAGGTAACGGGTGAAGTCGATTTTTGTCCTTCAATGATCCGTTATAGCGTGCCGATTAGAGATGAATTAGATATCCTACAAGGCTTGCTGATAGTTAACATGTGGGGCAAGCGGGTAGATGATGCAGTTGAAGCGGCATTGGGTGGGTTTTCAGCAAGTGCCTACATAGTCGAAATGAGTCAGGAAAAGCACAGAGATGGAATTTATTTATATCACAAAAAAACTGAAATGCGATTTGCAAACCAGGTTGGCTCAGATTATAGGTTTTCTAATAGGATTGGTGTAAAAAATTGGAATAAAATTAAATTAGGAAAACCCAATGGAGTTTTTAGAAGCAAACACGGCCAATCATTTTTTTACCAAAAACATTCACCTTTTAAATCTCGTAACACTCAATGGTTATTGGTAATTGAAATGTCCAAAACTCAAATACTGGGGCCAGTCTCGAAATTGCGTGACTCGATTAGTATACTAATTTTATTATGGATCATCGTCAGTATATTTATCGCGCATTGGATTGGGCAAAAATTAGCCAAACCTATTCAAGAGCTTGCTAAATTAATGACGCGTTACGCTGATGGAGAAAAACAACTTCGTTACATCCAGAATCGAAATGACGAGATTGAGAGTGTAGGTAGCGCTTTTAATTATTTGTCTGATCATATCGAAGAATCTGAAAGACAAAGAGAAAAAGCAGAATCAGCAGTTCGACACTCAGAACGTCTAGCAGCGATAGGGCAAATGGCAGCAGGCATTGGTCATGAAATTAATAATCCTCTTATGAATATTAACTCCTTAGCGGAGCTAATTGAGCAAGCTATTCCAAATGAAGATAGGCAAACTCAAACTGATTTGTCAACTTTGCAAAAGGAAGTTAAGCGTTGCGCCAGCATCGTTCAGGGCATTTTAAACTTTGCGAGAGAGACAGAACCTTGCTTTTCAGAATTTGATATTGTTTCTTTAATGTCAGAGAGCCTAGCGTTATTTAGGCATAGATTAAAATTAGCAAGTATTAAGGTAGATTTCGTTAAGGCTTCTAGTATTTATTTAAAGGGAGATTCAAAACAATTACAGCAAGTTTTAGTTAATGTATTGCTTAATGCGATTCAAGCATCAAAAAATGATTCGAATATTCAAGTCAGAATTAGCGAATCAGACAAAAATGTAGAAATACTTATTCTTGATGAAGGATGTGGTATTTCGAAGCAAGCTTTAAATCAATTATTTAATCCTTTTTATTCGACCAAAGCTGAAGGTGAGGGTACGGGCCTAGGTTTATCGGTAAGCTACGGTATAATAAAGAAACATAACGGCAGTATACATATTGAAAATAGAGATGAGGATGGGGCAATGGTTAAGATTGTCTTACCAAAATATTTGCAAGACACAGCGCTTGGTGTGGATAAAATTGTTTAAACTATAGCATTAAAACGAATTGCAGTGCTTTGACGAGTAGCTTTATGAATAAAACGAAAATTTTGTTTGTTGATGATGATCCGGTCACCTGCTCGGTGATGGAAAGAAATTGCAATAATCATAATATTGAATGCAGTGTGTTTCAGTCGCCTGAGGAGTGTTTGCGCGAGTTCGAATTGCATAACGCACAGTTAATTGTCAGTGATTTAAGAATGCCTGGCATGACTGGATTTGAGTTATTAAAGGCAGTTAGACTCATTGATCCAACGGTACCCTTTCTGGTAATGACTGGCTATAGTTCTGTCGAAAATGCCGTGGAAGCGATGAAACTTGGTGCCACTGATTTCATTAAAAAACCTTTCGACTTTGAAGAGTTAAAAATAATTATTGATCGTAATTTAGAGTCTGCGCGTTTACGCGATGAAAATAGTTTATTGAAACAACAAATTCACGAACACCGTGATCAATTTGGCATGATTGGTCATAGTGCCGCAATGGAATCTTTATTTAATAAAATTGAAAAAATTTCAAATGTTAGCTGCCACGTTATTATCAATGGCGAATCGGGTACTGGAAAAGAGTTAGTAGCAAGGGCCTTGCATGAATACAGTCCTTGCAAAAACAAACCATTTATTGTGATTGATTGTGGAGCATTAACAGAATCATTGTTAGAAAGTGAATTATTTGGACATGAAAAAGGTGCTTTTACGGGTGCGATTCAAAGGAAAAAAGGCCTAATGGAGCAGGCAAGTGGAGGTACTCTTTTTTTAGATGAAATTAGTAATATTTCAGATGTTATGCAGATGAAATTAATGCGAGCGACAGAAAGTCAAGTTGTGACAAGAGTTGGCAGCACCGATCCAATTGAAATTGATTTAAGAGTGATTGCTGCTAGTAATAGAGATTTAGAAAAAATGGTGGAAGAGGGAACATTTAGACACGATTTTTATCATCGATTGAATGTCGTTAATATTCATGTTCCAGCGCTGAGTGAAAGAAGAGAAGATATTCCAGCTTTAATAGATGCGTTTGTTATCGAGTTTAGTAATCATTACAAGCGTAAAATTAGCGGTTTTGATTCGGCGTCTATGCGACGACTGATGGACGCAGAATGGCCTGGTAATGTCCGCGAGCTGAGAAATGCAATCGAGCGCAGTGTCATATTGGCAGATGATGAAATGATGCAATGGCCTGAGAATATTACTGACCTTAATAAAAATAATGATAAGCAATTTGTATTTCCAAATGATCACTTTTTGTCTTTACAGGAACTTGAAAGGCGTTATATTGATCATGTCCTATTGCACTCAGATGGCAATCGGTCAAAAGCGGCACGAGTTCTTCAGATCGACAAAACCACCTTGTGGCGTAAATTAAAAAGGCAAGATGAAGTTAGTTAACTAGTCAAAGGTCCTGTAAGCTAATTTTAATTTAGAATTATTCTAATGATGCTGGTAAGCTTTCAATTCTTAATTGTTGACAATTTTGTATCAGATTCGGTAATACTTCATTTTAAATTCGAGAAAAACAAATAAAGTAATTGATAATAATCAGAATAAGTTATATTAATAAGCTTACATAATGTGATTTGCAATTTACACCATGCTGCGAGAAAGTTATACTGCATATTGCAGAACTATCTATATAGTAATTAGCTTATCTTAGTATAGGAATGTACAAGAATACTCTCTAATACTTTGATTTAATTCGCCTTATCTTGTAGCGAGGGGGTCTGGAATACAACTTGCACCTGTGAAGGCTAACAGCAGTAACCTACACAACTTCCTAACAGTTGGAGGAATTAGTAAATGAAGGCTAGTACAACAATTTTTTCTTTCGGTTTTATCTTATTGCTAACTTTGGTTTTAGTCGGCTGTGGTGGCAATAATTACAAAGGCCTTAAAAAAGCAAATAATGGCTTTAAAGTTCAATCTGTTTTGTATCACTTGAATGATATCAATAAGGCATTTGGAACCCTACGTAATGTTAAAAATCACTTAAATGCTTTAGGGGATAAAAATATTAATCTTATTATTGTTACTCACAGCAGCGGTGCGTTTACGCTTGTGGATGGTAGCCAAGACAAGCGAGGTCGGTCTTTCGAGTCCACCATTCAAACTTTAGCAAATCGCGGTGTTAAATTTGAAATTTGTGCAAATACAATTCGTGGTAAAAAAATTGATAAAAATAAAATCAATTTGAATGCAACGGTAGTACCTTCTGGTGTAGCACGAGTCGCAGATTTACAGCAACGTGGATATAGTTACGTTAAGCCTTAAGCTTAGTTAGAATATCCAACCTAAGGCGGGCGCAAATGCGCCCGTTTTTTTAAGAAATAATGTCAAACCTAGCACATTAGTTGATCGCATTTGTAAGGCATAACTTCGTGATTTAACGTCATTAGTAGTGCTACTGGTCTCACCAAAAAGGTGAGCTTGCTACAAGCTATAAACAGCCCCGATTGCCCGCCTGACTTTATAAAAAAACGCCTTAAGGACTAGCCCGCTTTTCTCACAGCACTTCGTAGCGAGACGGTTCAAGGGTTTTCACGACCGAGAAGTGCGCAGGCATAGTCGACACTATGTCGAGCGCTTGGACCGAGTGAAAACGAGTCATAGTATGCAATTGGGCCGTTGCAGTAGATGGGCTGTGAGAAATGCGGGCTAGAGTGAGTAATTGATTTTGTTCAATCATCTACTAAGAAATCAAGTTAGGTTCGAATTAAGACAAAAATTAGAAATATGAGCAAATATAGAGAAAATATTGGCCTTGCTTTCAAAGATTTGAAATTAATTGAATAAAGAATTGATTTTGTTTAGGTAATCACTTGATTAAATAGTATTGTCTAGGTAATATTCGCAAGCCTGATGCGGGGTGGAGCAGTCTGGCAGCTCGTCGGGCTCATAACCCGAAGGTCACAGGTTCAAATCCTGTCCCCGCTACCAATTAGCTCCATTTGAAGAAGCTCCTACATGGGGCTTTTTTAGGCTTTCATTTAAGCTAAAAGTTGGCGAAATTTGCTACTAGGGGTTATAATAGAGTCCAGACATGAATATAAGTAAAAAGTGGGCCGCAGGCCCACTTTTTGGTTCTAGACTGTAGAAAAATAAGTTAACAGAAGATTATTTATTTGAGTAGTGAGAAATTTAAGAGTTTAAGGAAAGTTCAGAAATAAAATGCCTAGCCAAGCTGATTTAAAATTGATAATTGAAAGTACGGTAAGCGGGCTTGGATACACGATGATAGGGGTAGACTATCAAGCTAGAAATAAAAATAGCTTATTGCGAATATACATTGATTCCAAAAAAGGAATTAATTTAAATGATTGTCAAATAGTAAGTGAGCAATTAAGTGCAGTTTTAGACGTAGAGGATCCGATTAACGGTCGGTATACACTCGAAGTATCCTCACCGGGCTTGGACAGACCCTTATTTGATAAAAAGCACTATGAAGAATTTATTGGCAGAGACGTACGCATTAAAACTCTAATTGCATTTGAAGGTAGACGCAATTTTAAGGGTAAGTTACTTGCGGTAATAGATAACAGGGTAGAGATTGAGGTTGATAAGCAAGTTTATGATTTACCCTTGGCGGACATTCAGCAAGCACGTTTAGTCCCTATAGATTAGAGACTTATATTAAGGGCACCTCAAAAATTGGGGTATTTGTGCGCTGCTTTTTAAAAGCGCAGTTTATCGCTGCGCGACCCCGCATTTTAAAAAGTTCGACAACGCCGCCAGCGTGCAAATAGACACAATTAGAGGTGTCCTTAAGCTACGGAATAGTAAAGTTGTTGCACAATCAGGATTAGAGGCACTGAGAGCATGAATAAAGAAATACTGTTAGTTGTAGATGCTGTTTCCAATGAGAAAGGTGTCGATCGCGACGTTATTTTTCAAGCAATGGAAGCGGCGTTGGCGTCTGCTGCTAAGAAAAAACAGGGCATTGATATCGAAGTTCGAGTTTCGATTGATCGAGAAACAGGTGGTTATGATACATTTCGTCGTTGGGCGGTAGTGGATGACGATGAAGAACAAGAATTTCCTTTAAAACAAATTAGTCAAAGTGCAGCACAACTAGATCAGCCTGATGTACAAGTTGGGGAATTCGTTGAAGAAGATATGGAGTCTGCAGTTTTCGGCAGAATAGCAGCGCAAACTGCTAAACAAGTTATTGTGCAAAAAGTACGAGAAGCTGAACGGGCACAGATAGTTGAACTGTTTCAAGAAAAGAAAGGCAATTTAGTTTCTGGTGTGGTCAAACGTGTGGAGCGAGGCAATATATTTATTGACTTAGGGTCCAATGCGGAAGCAGCCATTATGCGTGAAGACTTAATTCCACGTGAGGCATTAAAGCCGGGTGATCGAGTTCGAGGCTATTTGTATGATGTTCGTTCTGAGCAACGCGGTCCGCAATTATTTGTAAGTCGTACTGCACCTGAGTTACTTCTCGAGTTATTTAATCTCGAAGTACCTGAAGTTGGTCAAGGTCTAATAGAAATAGTTGCAGCGTCAAGAGACCCAGGTTTAAGAGCAAAAATTGCGGTTAAATCCAATGACCCTCGAATTGATCCAATTGGGGCTTGCGTCGGAATGCGCGGCTCGCGAGTGCAAACTGTATCAAATGAATTGGGTGGCGAACGTGTTGATATAATTTTGCACGATGAAAATGCTGCGCAGTTTGTTATAAATGCGATGTCTCCTGCGGAAGTATTATCAATTGTGGTAGATGAAGATAAGCACAGTATGGACGTTGCAGTATCTGAGGATCAACTTTCACAAGCCATTGGTAAGGGTGGGCAGAACGTAAAATTAGCGAGTGATTTAACTGGTTGGGAACTCAATGTAATGACGGACGCTCAGGCTGAAGAAAAGAATGAAGCCGAAATTGAAAAAGTCCAAATGATGTTTAAGGAAGCCTTGGCTGTCGATGAAGAAGTGGCTGGCATTTTAGCACAAGAAGGATTTTCGACAGTAGAAGAAGTCGCCTACGTGCCGACATCAGAGCTTTTGGAAATTGATGAATTTGATGAAGATATCGTTGAAGAGCTACGCGGCAGAGCGCGGGATGTATTGTTAACGCGCATGATAGTTGATGAAGAATCTTTGGGTGACAAGAAGCCGCAGGAAGACTTACTTGGAGTTGAAGGTGTCACTGAAGATTTAGCGTATAAATTAGCCAGTAAAAATATAATAACGCGAGATGATCTTGCCGAGCTGGCTGTAGATGAGTTGCAAGAAATAGAAAAAATAGGTGATGAAAAAGCCGCAAAAATAATTATGAGTGCTAGAGCGCATTGGTTTGCTGATGAAGAAGTCGACGAACAAGCTGAGAAGCAAGTCGATAAGCAGCAAGGATAAACAACAAATAGGTTAAACTATGTCAGAAGTGACGGTCAAACAGTTTTCAGAAGTATTGGGCATTCCGGCAGATCGCTTGTTAAAGCAGTTGGTTGAGGCTGGTATGAAAGTAAAAGACGCTGATGCAAAAATTAGCGAGGACGAAAAAGTGCTGTTACTGACTTTTTTACGCAAAAGCCATGGTAAATCTGATGCCCCAAGTTTTGGCGAACCTAAAAAAATTACTTTAAAGCGTAAAACTCAAACTGAGTTACATCTGACGGGCTCACAAGGGCGTGGTAAAACTGTTGCAGTGGAAGTTAGAAAAAAACGCACTTATGTAAAACGAAGTGTCATAGTAGAAGAAGAAAATGAACGTCGTGCTTTGATCGCAGAAGAATATGAAAAGAAACGTCAAGATACTCTTAAGGAAGATTTAGAGCGAAAGAACATTAAGGTAAAAGAAGACGAAAAAGTGGTAAGCGAAGAGAAAGTGATTGACTCAGAAGTGGAGACTAAAGTAAAAGTCGATAAGGCGGAAAATGATTTATTTGTAGAGGTAGGTTTAGTCGAACAGGATCAAATACAACAAGTAGTCGAAGAGAAAAAAGAGACAGTCGTGCAAGCAGTTGCAAAAAGTTCTGCAAAAAGTTCTGTAAAAGAAGAGACCAGTAAACAAGATAAAACAGCTACCACAAAATTTAGAGCGGCAGCCAAACCTGGCAAGTCTAAAGACAAACCTGGTCGTGGTAAAGATAAAGAACGAAGTAAAAATAAACGTTTTGATAAATTTGGCGGGGGCGGCGAATTACATGTAAGCGAAGGAAAGAGTGGGCGGCGACGTAAAAAGAAAATTTACAATCAAGCTAGTACCTCGACAGGTGCGCATGGTTTCGAGAAACCAACAGTTCCAATTATACGTGAAGTTTCAATTCCTGAGTCAATTTCAGTTAGTGAGTTAGCTCAGAAAATGACTGTCAAGGCGGCCGAAGTAATTAAGGTAATGATGAACATGGGTAGTATGGTAACGATTAACCAGGTGCTTGATCAAGAAACTGCGTCTCTCGTCGTTGAAGAAATGGGGCACACGGTTAAATTATATCGTGAAGATGCCTTAGAGGAAGAGATTGTAGAAGAAGCGAAAATTGAAGGTACATTAGAGCATCGCTCTCCGGTTGTTACTATTATGGGTCATGTCGACCATGGCAAAACTTCATTACTTGATCACATACGAAAAACACGTGTTGCTTCCGGTGAGGCGGGTGGAATTACTCAGCACATTGGTGCTTATCATGTTGAAACGAGTAAAGGCAATATTACTTTTCTTGACACCCCGGGACATGAAGCTTTTACCGCGATGCGTGCACGAGGTTCTAAAGTAACGGATATCGTTATTTTAGTTGTTGCTGCTGATGATGGCGTCATGCCGCAGACAAAAGAAGCGATTCAACATGCTAAAGCTGCAGGTGTACCAATGATTGTTGCAGTGAATAAAATCGACAGAGAGGACGCTAACCCAGATAAAGTTAAACAAGAATTAGGCGCTGAGAATGTTATCCCAGAAGACTGGGGTGGTGATACAATGTTTGTCCATGTGTCGGCTAAGACCGGTGAGGGCATAGAAGCATTACTTGAAGCAATCTCGTTACAAGCTGAATTACTTGAATTACAAGCGCCAAAAGATTGCTCAGCCAAAGGCATAGTTATCGAATCTCGGCTAGATAAAGGCCGAGGTGTCGTTGCAACTATACTGATTCAGTCTGGAACACTTAATAAAGGCGAAATGTTATTGGCTGGTCGTGAATTTGGTCGAATACGAGCGATGCTAGACGAAAATGGTAAACCAATCAAGTCTGCAGGACCTTCAATACCTGTTGAAGTATTAGGCTTATCAGGTGCCCCTAGTGCTGGCGATGATGCACTTGCAGTTCAAAATGAGAAAAAGGCGAAAGAAGTTGCCGAAATGCGTCGGGATAAGTATCGAGCTTCAAAACTTTCCAAGCAGCAAGCGATTCAGCGCGAAAACTTATTTAAAATGGTGGATGAAGGTAAGGTCAGCGTGTTGCCTATACTTATTAAGGCTGATGTTCATGGTTCAGTTGAAGCCTTGTGTAACTCGTTAGAAGATCTATCAAACGAGGAAGTGCAAGTTAAAATTATTGCCTCTAGTGTTGGCGGTATAAATGAATCAGATGTTAATTTAGCGATTGCATCACAAGCGACAATCGTTGGTTTCAATGTTCGTGCAGATTCATCTGCCAAACGTTTAGTCGAAGACGAAGCCATACAGCTAAATTATTACAGTGTTATTTATGATGTCATCGATATGGTGCGAGATGTCTTGTCTGGCATGTTGGAGCCTGTGTTCAAAGAAAATATTGTTGGTAACGCGGAAGTGCGTGATGTCTTTAGGTCATCCGCTTTAGGTGCGATTGCTGGCTGCATCGTTATTGAAGGGACGGTTAAGAAAAGTCTACCAATCCGTGTCCTACGTGATAATGTCGTCATTTACGAAGGTGAGCTTGAGTCTCTACGTCGATTTAAAGAAGATGTTAATGAGGTAAAATCTGGCGTTGAATGCGGTATTGGAGTTAAGAATTACAATGATATTAAAGCGAATGACCAGATTGAAGTATTTGAGCGAGTTGAGGTTGTGCGAACTATTTAGCCCAAGGAAAATCAAATAGGAAAGTCGAATTTAATAATGCCAAAAGATCCTAGTAGAAGCCGAAAAGTAAGCGAGCAAATTAAACGCGAGCTCGCTGTTTTAATTAATACTGAAGTTAAAGATCCACGAGTCAGTATGCTTACTATTAGCGCAGTTAAAGTGACCCCTGATTTAAGTCAGGCTAAAATTTATATAACCAGCCTAGAAGAAAATACCGATAAGAAGCAGTTAATTAAAGTCCTGGAATCGATGTCGGGATATTTACGCAGTGAGTTGGGTCGCCAAGTTAGTTTAAGAATCATACCAAAATTAATTTTTATATACGATGTTTCAGTTGAACGTGGTGCTGAAATATCTAAATTGATTGATAGCGCTGTTGCTGAAGATCGTCAAAAAGCACAATCTAATGGCACTGTCATTTCGGATTCCAATTCATCTGACGTCAATAAACAAGTTGATGGCAAAGACTGACTATTCTATGGCTCGAAAAAACAGAGTTCGACGTGGGCGTAAAGTAAACGGGGTTTTGTTGCTAGATAAGCCCGCTGGTCACTCTTCAAACCAAATTTTACAATTAGTTAAACGTGTTTATAAAGCTGCTAAGGCGGGTCATACTGGAAGCCTAGATCCTATTGCTACCGGTATGCTGCCGATTTGTTTTGGTGAAGCAACCAAAGTTTCAGCTTTTTTATTAGATTCGGATAAAACTTATATTTTTAAATGTACATTGGGAATTAAAACCACGACTGCGGATACGGAAGGGGAGATAGTACTTCAGAGAAAAGTGCCGAAACTAACAGAAAAACTGATTAATGCAACTTTAAGTAAGTTTGAAGGTGAAACTGAGCAAATTCCGCCTATGTATTCGGCGTTAAAATATCAGGGCAAGCGTTTATACGAATTGGCTAGGCAAGGTATAGAAGTAGAGCGTAAAGCGAGAAAGATCACTCTCTACAATATTAAGCTATTAGATTTTAACGAGTCAGAATTGGAAGTAAAAGTGAGTTGTTCTAAGGGTACCTATATACGTACATTGGTAGAAGATATTGGTGAAATATTAGGCTGTGGCGCACACGTTTGCGAGTTAAGGCGAACTGCAGTTAGCCCGTATACTGATTCTGAGCAAATGATCAGTTATGAGGAATTAATTGCAATTGCGGCCGGTCTGAATCTGGGCGATGATCAGAATGTAAATCAGGTTCAAGAGGTTGATAATTTTGTCGGTTTAGATCAGCTTTTGTTGCCAATTGAATCAGCATTAAGCGATTGGCCAGAAATTCAGTTAACTGGCGATTCGGCTTATTATATATGTCAGGGCCAAGCAGTTAGGGTGGCTCAGGCGCCAAGCAGCGGATTAGTAAGGCTTTATAAGGGTGAAAAACAGTTTATCGGTCTCGGCCAGATGCAAGACGACGGAAAAGTGGCTCCGAAGCGCATTTTTCTGATCGACTAAATAGCTAAAAATTTATAGATTTTATTAGTTGTTTCTGAAAATGACGTATTTTGTGTGGCTACAAGGCAGCCAAGCGAACCGGAGCGGAGTTTACAAATCGGGTAAATGAGCACTCGGACCGCTCTCGCACATCCGTGTGCTACGCGGCATAAGACCATCCGTGGCCAAAAAGTGCTTGGTGAACGCAGTAGACGCTAAAATACGACTTTTTCAGGGACAACGGCTAGTACAAACAAGCAGTTGCCACAAGACTTCGCTTGCTGAAAGAGCTTGCTGCGGGTAAAATACGCGCGAGCTTATGAGATCGCGTTTTTAAGCATAAAAATTTAATTATGCTTATAAACGGGATTTTATAGAAAACTGGAAAACTGAATGAAATTTGAGAATAGACTAACTGTTTCAGTTTAAACCAATATTTATATTTAAAAAAATTTATATCAGGAGATATGAACCAATGGGTACAAGTACAAAAGGTGATGTCATTAAAGATTACCGACGAAGTGATGCCGATACTGGCTCACCGGAAGTTCAAGTAGCACTTCTTACTACTCGAATTAATGAATTGGCAGGTCATTTTGAAACACATAAGCATGATCATCATTCACGTCAGGGCTTATTACGCATGATCAATCGACGTCGTAAATTACTAGATTATTTAAAAAGAGAAAGTATAGAGAGCTACCAAAACCTAATTAAGCGTCTTGGTTTACGTCGTTAATCATAACTACTTGCAGGAATAAAATACGTGACTCCGAAAAGCAAACAATTCCAATACGGCGAACATGTCGTTACAATAGAAACGGGTGAAATCGCACGACAAGCGAATGGTGCGGTTATTGTTGATATGTCAGGAACCGTCGTACTAGTAACAGCTGTCGGGTCAAAAACGGCTGATCCAGGTCGAGATTTTTTTCCACTTACAGTTAATTATCAAGAAAAAACTTACGCCGCAGGCCGAGTACCCGGTAACTTTTTTCGGCGTGAGGGTCGTCCTTCCGAAGAAGAAACTTTAACCGCTCGTCTGATAGATAGGCCAATTCGACCTTTATTTCCTAAAGGCTTCAAAAATGAAGTTCAAGTCGTTATTACTGTCATTTCTCTTAATGAAGATGTGCCTCCTGATATTCCATCAATGATTGGAACTTCCGCTGCCTTAGCAATTTCAGGCATTCCTTTTGCTGGTCCGATGGGTTGTGCTCGGGTGGGTTATGAAGACGGAAACTATACTTTAAATCCAGGTTTTGAAGCGCTTAAAGAATCTAAATTAGATTTAATTGTTGCAGGAACTGATAAAGCAGTTCTTATGGTTGAATCAGAAGCTGATCAGTTGCCAGAAGATGTTATGTTAGGTGCTGTTATGTATGGTCATGAACAATCACAAGTAATGGTTAAAGCGATTGCTGAGTTTGCTAAAGACGTTGGTACGGAACAATGGGTTTGGGAAACACCAGAAGAAAATGAAGCACTTATAAGTACTGTAGGTGATGCTTGTAAAAGCGATTTAGAAGCAGCTTATGAAATTGCTGAAAAACTTGCTCGATATGAAAAAGTTGGTGAAGCTAAAGCGGCAACTGTTGAAAAGCTAGTCACTGATGCTGAAGACTCAGTCACTGCTGATGAAATTAAAAGTGCATTTGCTAAAGTTGAAAAGAAGATGGTTCGTAGCAGAATATTAGCAGGCGAAAAACGTATTGATGGCCGCGACAATAAAACAGTGAGATCTTTGAATATGCGTACCGGTGTACTACCAAGAACACACGGTTCTGCTTTGTTTACTCGAGGCGAAACACAAGCCTTGGTTGTTACCACTTTGGGCACCGAACGCGATTCACAATTGATTGACTCGTTACAGGGCGTGAGCAAAGAGCCATTTTTATTACATTATAATTTTCCTCCATACTGTGTTGGTGAAACTGGTTTTATTGGTAGTCCCAAACGACGCGAAATCGGTCACGGTCGATTAGCAAAACGTGGCATCAAAGCAGTGATGCCAGACATGAGTGATTTTCCTTATGTGATTCGAGTAGTATCAGAAATTACTGAATCGAATGGTTCAAGCTCAATGGCTTCAGTTTGTGGCACCAGTCTTTCATTAATGGATGCAGGCGTCCCTATTAAAGCACCCGTTGCAGGTATTGCGATGGGCCTCATTAAAGAAGGCGATGATTATGCAGTGCTTACCGATATCATGGGAGATGAAGATCATTTAGGTGATATGGATTTTAAAGTTGCAGGCACTAAAGACGGTATCAACGCTTTACAAATGGATATTAAGATCGATGGCATAACCAAAGAGATAATGGAAATTGCCTTAGCTCAAGCGAAAGATGCTCGATTTCATATTTTAGAACAAATGAATGAAGTACTTTCAGAATCACGTACTGAGATGTCTGAGTTTGCTCCGCGCATTACTGAATTCAAAATTGATCCAAGCAAGATTCGCGATGTCATTGGCAAGGGTGGGGCAGTTATTCGTGGCCTATGTGAGGAAACTGGAACTACAATCGACATTACGGATGAAGGTGTTGTTCGAATTGCTTCTAGTGACAATGATGGTGCTAATAAGGCTCGTGAACGTATTGAGCTTATAACTGCTGATGTTGAAGTCGGTAAAATATACGATGGTAAGGTTGTTAAATTAATGGACTTCGGTGCATTCGTGACAATATTACCTGGCAAAGATGGTTTAGTTCACATCTCTCAAATTTCAGAAGAACGAGTAGAGAAAGTGAGTGATAAATTATCGGAAGGCGATCAAATTAAAGTAAAAGTACTTGAAGTTGATAAGCAAGGACGTATTCGCTTAAGTATGAAAGCTATTGCGGCGGCAGAAGCTTAAGTAGAAATATTTTTATAAATAGTTAACTAAAAAAGGGCCTTATGGCCCTTTTTTAGTATTGGCATTATGAAAAATATTGCCTAGCCCGCTTTTCTCACAGCACTTCGTAGCGAGACGGTTCAAGGGTATGCTATGACACGTTTTCACGACCGAGAAGTGCGCAGGCAT
>QIKQ01000046.1 GCA_003233075.1 Gammaproteobacteria bacterium | reverse complement strand
TCTTATAGATATATTTATATTAGATATATTAAAAGTTTAATGGATATTAATCCGCCTACGCAGACGGCACGAACACTATTTCTTTGGGAATGCCGTAATGGTTGAACAGTTAGATTGTTAATTGTTCTTTAATTTGTCCAAGCAAATATAAAACAAAAGTTTTATATAGTTTGGGGCTGGTTTCTATTCTAGGAGGCTACCATGAGTTTAACTCGTGAACAGAAACAAGCAGTGGTTGCTGAAGTCGCAGAGATTGCGGCAGTTGCCCATTCTGCTATCGCAGCCGAATATCGAGGCTTGAAAGTTGAAGATTTAACTGATCTTCGTAGTGAAGCGCGCAAAGAAGGTGTGTATCTAAGGGTAGTTAAAAACACACTTGCTAAGCGAGCGCTATCAGGCACTGAATTCGATTGTATGAGCGATCAATTGGTAGGACCGTTGATATTCGCTTTTTCGCAGGACGATCCAGGCGCTGCGGCACGTCTTATTGAGAATTTTGCAAAAGATAATGACCGATTGATTCCGAAAGTGATTTCAATTGGTGGTGAAGTTCTTGAACTATCTGAGCTTAAACGACTTGCTTCCTTACCGAATCGCGATCAAGCGCTAGCAATGCTGATGTCAGTAATGCTTGCGCCGGTTACTAAGTTTGTTAGAACTTTGAATGAAGTTCCAGGCAAATTTGTTCGGACTATGGCGGCAGTGAAGGATCAGAAAAGCTAAGCAGTTACAGCATAATTTAAACTCGATCGCAATGTGATCGAAATTTTAGAATTACGGAGATTTATTATGGCAGTTTCACAAGACGAGATTCTCGAAACTATCTCAAGCATGACAATTATGGAAGTTGTTGATTTAATTTCAGCAATGGAAGAAAAATTTGGTGTTACAGCTGCAGCAGCAGTTGCGGCAGCTCCAGCAGCGGGTGACGCTGGTGGCGCAGCAGCAGAAGAGAAGACTGAATTTGATGTCATTCTCGCAAGCATGGGCGATAAGAAAGTGAGCGTTATTAAAGCGGTTCGCGCAATTACCAGCCTAGGCTTAAAAGAAGCAAAAGATATGGTAGAAAGTGCTCCTGCAACAGTTAAAGAAGGCGCAAGTAAAGCTGAAGCAGAAGAGATCAAGAAGCAATTAGAAGATGCCGGCGCTACTGCGGAACTTAAATAAGGAAACGGTGATAGTCCTGATGCCTCAAATGTGTAGACGTCAGGACGATACCAACCGTTCGCTATCATGAGTGAATGATTTTCCAAATTGGGTCACTATTTTTTAAATACTTTTCTTAAGAGAACTATTTAAAAAATACGATCAGGTAAATTTCTAAAATTTGCAGTTCGGTATTCGAGAAATTTGGACTCACACGAAGCGAAAACTTGAGGTAACGCATATGGCCTATTCATTTACCGAGAAGAAACGTATCCGCAAGGATTTCGGTAAACAAACTAGCATACTTGATGTTCCGTTTTTACTAGCCATTCAGATAAATTCTTATAAAAAATTCTTGCAAGAGGAAGTGCTTGACCCTGAGGCTCGTGCCGACCAAGGCTTGCATGCCGCTTTAAAATCAGTATTTCCAATTGAAAGCTATTCTGGTTTTGCTGAACTCAAATATATTAGCTATCGCTTAGGTAAGCCCACTTTTGACGTTAAAGAATGTCAGTTGCGCGGATTAACCTATGCTGCCCCGTTGCGAGTCAAGGTTCAGTTGATTATATACGATAAAGAATCTAGCAATAAAGCGGTCAAAGATATAAAAGAACAAGAAGTTTATATGGGCGAAATGCCTTTAATGACTAAAACGGGCACTTTTGTTATCAATGGTACTGACAGGGTCATTGTTTCTCAATTGCATCGTTCACCAGGTGTTTTCTTCGACCATGATAAAGGTAAGACGCATTCATCAGGCAAGCTTCTGTATAATGCTCGCGTTATTCCTTACCGTGGTTCCTGGTTGGATTTTGAGTTTGACCCGAAAGACTGTGTTTTTGTTCGGATTGACCGCCGCCGCAAATTGCCTGCGACAATCTTATTGCGTGCGCTTGGGTTTTCTGACCAAGAGATTTTAGAAATATTTTTTGAAGCAACCGATATTGCGCTAATAAAGGGCGATAAGATTAAAATGAAGCTAGTCCCTGAGCAGCTAAAAGGGGAGACGGCATTAGTTGATATTGCTTCTAAGACGAAAGTAATTGTAGAAGAAGGAAAAAGAATCACTGCGCGAGTAATTCGCGAGTTAGAAAAAGCTAAAATTAAAAACATTGAATTACCTGAAAGTTATTTGTTAGGCAAGGTCGCAGCGGAAGACTTAGTCGATAAGGAAAGTGGCGAAATAATACTTAAAGTCAATGAAATCTTGACTGAAGAATTATTAGAAGCAATTAGGGCTGCTGGTATTAAAGCGCTTAAAATTCTGCATATTAATGATCTTGAGTTCGGTGCTTATATGTCAGCAACATTACGTATAGATCCAACGAGCAACCAGCTAGAGGCGATGGTCGAAATTTATCGCATGATGCGTCCTGGTGAGCCACCCACTAAGGAAGCCGCGAACAATCTATTTAATAACCTTTTCTTTAATGAAGAGCGTTATGATTTATCCGCGGTGGGACGAATGAAATTCAATCGTCGTGTTCGACGTGAAGAAGACACAGGCCTTGGCGTATTAGACAAAGACGACATTACTGATGTTTTAAAAGTGCTGATTGATATAAAAGATGGTCGCGGCGTTGTAGATGATATTGATCATCTCGGTAATCGACGAGTACGTTGCGTTGGCGAGATGGCAGAAAATGTTTTTCGTGTTGGCTTGGTTCGGGTCGAACGCGCGGTGAAAGAGCGATTGAGCTTGGCGGAGTCCGAAGGTCTAATGCCTCAAGAGCTTATCAACGCTAAACCCGTTGCCGCTGCGATTAAAGAATTTTTTGGTTCTAGCCAACTGTCTCAATTTATGGATCAAAATAATCCCTTATCTGAGATTACCCATAAACGTCGAATTTCAGCATTAGGCCCAGGAGGCTTAACGCGGGAAAGAGCTGGGTTTGAGGTTCGGGACGTGCATTCTACTCACTATGGCCGAGTTTGTCCGATTGAAACACCTGAAGGGCCAAACATTGGCTTAATTAATTCTTTAGCGGTTTACGCTCGTACCAATGATTATGGCTTTTTAGAAACGCCGTATCGAAAAGTGATTAAAGGTAAAGCAACGAGTCAGATTGACTATTTTTCCGCGATCGAAGAGGGCCAGTACGTTATCGCACAAGCGAATGCGCGGATTGATGAAAAAAACAATTTAACTGATGAACTGGTTTCTTGTCGTCACCAAAATGATTTTGCGCTATCACTTCCTGCAGATGTTCAGTATATGGATATTTCGCCAAAACAAGTGGTATCAGTTGCCGCTAGTTTAATTCCATTTTTGGAACACGATGATGCTAACCGCGCCTTAATGGGTTCAAACATGCAACGTCAAGCGGTCCCAACTTTGATGGCGCAAAAACCTTTAGTTGGAACTGGTATGGAGCGTGCTGTCGCAATTGACTCGGGTGTTACCGTGGTTGCAGATCGCGGCGGTTATGTTGATACCGTTGATGCGAGCCGTATTGTTATTCGTGTGAATGATGATGAGGCGACTGCTGGCGAGTCAGGTGTTGATATCTATAGTTTAACTAAATATACACGTTCAAATCAGAATACCTGTATTAATCAGCGGCCACTCGTTAAACCTGGTGATCAAATCGCTAAGGGTGATGTCTTGGCGGATGGTCCTTCAACGGATTTAGGTGAGCTTGCTTTAGGCCAAAATCTATTGGTCGCCTTTATGCCTTGGAATGGCTATAACTTCGAAGACTCAATTTTAATTTCAGAGCGCGTAGTACAAGAAGATCGCTTGACCACGATTCATATCGAAGAGCTTACTTGTGTTGCTCGTGATACCAAATTAGGACCTGAAGAAATAACTGGCGATATTCCTAATGTGGGCGAGTCAGCTTTGGCGAAATTAGACGAGTCAGGAATAGTCTATATTGGCGCGGAAGTGAAACCAGGCGATATTCTGGTTGGCAAGGTTACGCCTAAAGGCGAAACTCAATTAACGCCAGAAGAAAAATTATTGAGAGCTATTTTCGGCGAAAAAGCTTCGGACGTAAAAGATACTTCTCAGCGCGTACCGACAGGTATGGATGGCACTGTCATAGATGTCCAAGTATTTACACGTGATGGAGTGACTAAAGATCAACGTTCACTCGAAATCGAGAAAATGCAAATTGATCAAATCAAACATGACTTGGATGATCAATATCGAATCTTGGAAGATGATATTTATCAACGTGTTGAGCGTTTGATAATGAACAAGCAAGCAGATGGCGGACCAAACAAATTAGAGTCAGGCAGTAAAATTTCGAAAATTTATTTAGATGAAATTCCACGCGATAAATGGTTTGAAATCAGATTAAGTGATGAAAAAGCAAATGCTTTGCTAGAAAAAGCAGCCGAACAGCTTGGTCGCCAAAAAGAAGAATTTGAGGAAGTTTATAAGGAAAAGGAACATAAAATTACGTCGGGCGATGACTTGGCGCCGGGCGTTTTGAAAATGGTTAAGGTGTATATGGCTGTTAAGCGCCGTATTCAACCAGGCGATAAAATGGCGGGTCGACATGGTAATAAAGGCGTGATTTCACAAATTGTACCAGTCGAAGATATGCCATACACCGAAGACGGGACGCCAGTTGATATCGTGTTAAATCCGTTAGGTGTTCCATCGCGAATGAATATCGGCCAGGTGCTGGAAACTCATTTGGGCTGGGCTGCACGTGGTCTCGGAATAAAAATTGGCAATATGCTCGATGAGCACGCCAAGGCAGAAGAATTACGTCACTTTCTTGATCAGATTTACAATCAATCAGGTGGTAAAAAAGAAGATCTGAAAAAATTCAATGATGACGAAATCTTTGAGTTAGCAGACAATTTACGTGATGGTGTGCCTATGGCAACCCCCGTTTTTGATGGCGCTCACGAGCTAGAAGTGAAGGCAATGCTAAAACTGGCAGATTTACCAGAGTCGGGCCAAGCGACACTCATTGATGGACGCACGGGTGAGGAGTTTGAGCGTAAAGTAACCTTAGGGTATATGTATATACTTAAGCTTAACCATCTAGTTGATGACAAAATGCATGCGCGTTCAACGGGTCCATACAGCTTGGTTACACAGCAACCGCTGGGTGGTAAAGCTCAATTTGGTGGACAACGATTTGGTGAGATGGAAGTTTGGGCCCTTGAAGCTTATGGCGCTGCTTACACTTTACAAGAAATGTTGACCGTTAAATCAGATGATGTAAATGGTCGGACTAAAATGTATAAAAATATTGTTGATGGTAATCATCAGATGGAAGCAGGCATGCCTGAGTCCTTCAATGTTTTAATTAAGGAAATTCGCTCGTTAGGTATTAATATCGAGTTGGAACAGGACTGACAAAACGAACCTGCGCGACCGTACTTGCGTAGCAAGTCAGGAAGCGCGTCGTGAGCTTGTCATCCTGAAGCAAGCTATGCTTGCAAAGAATCTCCTAAATTGAATTTAGGACTTTTAAGTTTTTTTGATTAGTGAGATTCGTTACGAGATTGCTTCGGTTTTCAAGGAAACCTCGCAATGACGAAATAAAAGGATCTCCTAAATTAAATTTAGGACTTTTAAGTTTTTTGATTAGTGAGATTCGTTACGAGATTGCTTCGGTTTTCAAGGAAACCTCGCAATGACGAAAGATTTATTTGATTTGCCCTTTGACACAAGCTGGAGCAAAAATGAAAGAGTTACTGAATCTCTTTAAGCAACAAGGTCATACAGACGATTTTGATTCAATTCATATCGGCCTCACGTCGCCGGAAATGATTCGATCATGGTCGCATGGTGAAGTTAAAAAACCAGAAACAATTAACTATCGGACGTTCAAACCAGAACGAGATGGATTGTTTTGTGCGAAAATTTTTGGGCCAGTCAAAGATTACGAATGTTTATGCGGTAAATACAAGCGCTTAAAACATCGTGGTGTCGTTTGTGAAAAATGTGGTGTTGAAGTTACTTTAAGTAAAGTGCGACGAGATCGCATGGGCCACATCGAGCTAGCGAGTCCGGTCGCGCATATTTGGTATTTAAAGTCATTGCCATCACGTATTGGCTTATTGTTAGATATGACTTTGCGAGATATTGAAAAAGTACTTTATTTCGAAGCATTTGTAGTCACAGATCCAGGCATGATCGAAGACATTGAACGCGGTCAATTGATGACTGATGAAATGTATCTTGAGGCAATTGAAACGCATGGCGATGGTTTCGATGCAAAAATGGGTGCTGAAGCTGTTCTCGACTTACTGGAATACATAGATTTAAAAGAAGAAGCGAAATCACTCCGTGAAGAAATTGAATCGACTAATTCTGAAACCAAGCTTAAGCGTTTAACTAAGCGCTTAAAACTGGTTGAGTCATTTATTAGTTCGGGTAACAAACCTGAGTGGATGGTGATGACAGTATTACCTGTTTTGCCGCCCGATCTTCGTCCTCTTGTGCCACTCGATGGTGGTCGTTTCGCGACGAGTGATTTAAATGACTTATATCGTCGGGTTATTAATCGTAATAATCGACTTAAACGTTTATTGGAATTGAATGCACCTGATATTATCGTGCGCAACGAAAAACGTATGTTGCAGGAATCAGTTGACGCCCTGCTAGATAATGGCCGACGTGGTCGGGCGATAACCGGTACCAACAAACGACCGCTTAAGTCTTTAGCCGATATGATTAAAGGCAAGCAAGGTCGATTTCGTCAGAATTTATTAGGCAAGCGGGTGGATTATTCTGGTCGTTCCGTTATTGTGGTTGGTCCAACTCTAAAATTACATCAATGTGGCCTGCCAAAGAAAATGGCTTTGGAGTTATTTAAGCCTTTTGTCTTTAGTAAATTACAATTACGTGGACTCGCGACTACGATTAAGGCGGCTAAAAAGTTAGTGGAGCGAGAAGGTTCGGAAGTCTGGGACTTTCTAGAAGAGGTCATTCGCGAACATCCTGTTATGTTAAATCGTGCTCCGACTCTGCATCGCTTAGGCATTCAGGCCTTTGAGCCGATTCTAATTGAAGGTAAGGCAATACAATTGCATCCTTTAGTTTGTACTGCATTCAATGCAGACTTTGATGGTGACCAAATGGCGGTCCATGTGCCCTTATCCATTGAAGCTCAATTAGAAGCACGTGCTCTGATGATGTCGACAAATAATATTTTATCGCCAGCAAGTGGTGATCCTATCATCGTACCTTCTCAGGATGTGGTGTTGGGTTTATATTACATGACGCGAGAAAAAATTAACGCACAAGGCGAAGGCATGATTTTCGCGGATGCGCGGGAAGTGCATCGCGCCTACGAGGCAAAACAGATTAAGTTGCACGCTATGGTTAAGGTGCGAATAACTCAATATTTTAAAAATGAACAAGGTGAGTTAGAACCAAAACGTGAGATTATTGATACCACGGCTGGTCGTGCAATTCTGTTTGACACAGTCCCTAAAGGTATTCCGTTCGACCTAATCAATAAAGACATGACGAAAAAGTCGATTTCAAATGTGATTAACTATTGTTATCGTCAATTAGGTCTGAAACAAACGGTTATTTTCTGTGACCAACTAATGTATACCGGTTTTCGTTATTCAACTAAAGCGGGTGTGTCTTTTGGTATTAACGACATGATAATACCGGAAGAGAAAACTGAAATTTTAGGCAAGGCTGAGGACGAAATTAAGAAAATTGAAGCGCAGTACGTCGCCGGCCTAGTAACGCGCGGCGAGCGCTACAACAAAGTAATTGATATCTGGACTCATACCAATGACCAAGTTGCAAAAGCGATGATGGACAAGCTGGGTCATGAAATGGTGATTGATCGCCATGGCAAGGAAGTAAAGCAAAAATCATTTAACTCAGTATTTATGATGGCAGATTCTGGCGCTCGGGGCTCTCCTGCGCAGATTAAGCAACTTGCTGGAATGCGTGGCTTAATGGCAAAACCGGATGGTTCCATTATTGAAACACCGATTACCGCTAATTTCCGTGAAGGTCTGAATATAATTCAATATTTTATTTCGACTCACGGCGCTCGTAAAGGTTTAGCGGATACCGCATTAAAAACTGCAAACTCGGGTTATTTGACTCGACGACTTGTTGATGTTGCTCAGGATTTAGTGGTCACAGAGTTTGATTGTGGCACCACTAAAAACTTAGTAATGCGGGCGATTATCGAAGGCGGTGATGTCATTGAGCATTTATCCGATCGAGTTTTAGGTCGAGTTGTCGCTGAAGACGTTCTCAAATCGAGTGACCCTTCAGTCGTTCTAATTGAAGCCGGAACCTTACTTGACGAAGCCTGGGTAGCCCAGCTCGATGATCTCGCGATTGATACCATTAAAGTTCGAACTGCGATTGCCTGCGAAACGCGACATGGTGTTTGTTCTAATTGTTATGGTCGTGACCTAGCAAGAGGTCATATGATTAATGGAGGTGAAGCAGTTGGTGTTATTGCGGCTCAATCAATCGGAGAGCCAGGAACCCAGTTAACCATGCGTACCTTCCATGTGGGTGGTATCGCGCAGGGTGCAATGTCGATTAATAGTGTCGAAGTTAAATACGACGGTAGTGCTCGTCTACACAAAATTAAAACTTTGCATCACGATGATGGTTATTACATCGTACTTTCTCGCTCAGCTGAAATTAGTATTGAAGATGAAAATGGACGTGAACGTGAGCGTTATAAGGTACCTTACGGCGCGAAGCTATTTGTTCAGGATGGTGATGACGTTAAGTCTGGGCAAAATATTGCGAAGTGGAATCCGCATACTCACCCAGTTATTACTGAGGTGGCAGGAACACTCAATTTCCATGACTTTGTTGAAGGTGTAACGGTTCAAAGCCACGTTGACGAAAATACGGGCATATCAGACTTAATGGTCATTGATCCAAAACAACGTCCTGCTGCTGGTAAAGATCTGCGGCCTATGGTGAAGTTGGTTGATGCCGATGGTAATGATGCCTGCATTCCGGGTTCAGATATCCCTGCACATTACACTATGCCGGGTAACTCTATTATTAGTGGTAAAGATAACGATAAAGTAGGTGTTGGTGACGTAATAGCGCGTATTCAGCAAGAGTCATCGAAAACAGGTGATATCACTGGTGGTTTGCCTCGTGTTGCTGACTTGTTTGAAGCCAGAAAGCCAAAAGAAGCGTCAATTCTCGCTGAATTTACTGGCATTGCTGGTTTTGGTAAGGAAACCAAGGGTAAGCAGCGCTTTGTTATTACTGATCCGCAAGGCGAACGTCATGAATTGCTGATACCTAAATGGCGTAATGTCATTATATTTGAAGGTGAAACAGTTGAACGTGGTGAAGTGATCGTTGAGGGAGAACCAAATCCTCACGATATTTTACGTTTACTTGGTGTCACTCGATTAGCAGAATATTTAGTCAATGAAATTCAAGAAGTGTATCGATTACAAGGCGTTAAGATCAATGACAAACATATTGAGGTCATTATTCGTCAAATGTTGCGTAAGGCTGAAATCACGGTAAATGGAGATTCGACTTTCCTTAAAGGTGAGCAGGCTGAAAAGGCTCGCGTACTTGAAGAAAATGAAGTCTTGCTGAAGGAGAACAAGGAGCTTGCGCAATATAATCCAGTTTTACTTGGAATAACGAAAGCGTCATTGGCAACTGATTCGTTTATATCAGCAGCCTCGTTCCAAGAAACTACTCGGGTACTTACCGAAGCTTCTGTTCGTGGTATGCGTGATAATTTACGTGGACTCAAAGAAAACGTTATTGTTGGCCGTTTGATTCCGGCGGGCACTGGAATGGCCTATCATAACGAGCGTCGACGTAAGCGTAAAATGACTCTTGAAGATAAATTTAAGGAGAAGGAAGCTGAAGCTGCCGCAAAATTAGCTAACGAAGTGCTGCCTATTGTGACGGAAGCGCCAGCAGAAGCTGACGTCCCAGAATCTCCTGAAAAAGAGCCTCAAGAAGGGGCAAGTCCAACAGTATAGTATTCGAAGATGCCTGACCCCCACATAGTATCAGGTCATATAGCGTCGATTTATTACGATTTTCGAACCTGATATTATGTGGTCGAATGTGGGGGTCAGGCACCTTTAAAGAGCTTTACCTTGGTTTGATGATAGGGATTGGCAAACTGGGCGATTTAAATGATCTAGGTCTATTTTAGGTCGAAATTTAGAATATTTAGGGTCTAAACTGTAAATATTTCTCGACTTTGCTTGACAGAGACCTCGTTCAAAACTACAATTCCGCTTCTTTGTGGCAGGCCGGATCACCATTGGTGCGGCCTGTCTTTTGTTATTTGACGAGAAAATCTCGTTGGAGTTAGATTTAATGGCAACAATTAATCAGTTAGTGCGCAAACCACGCACTCGAAAAGTAGAAAAAAGTAATGTTCCTGCATTGGAAGCATGTCCTCAACGACGTGGAGTTTGCACTCGGGTTTATACTACAACTCCGAAAAAGCCAAATTCAGCAATGCGTAAAGTTTGCCGCGTTCGATTAACTAACGGTTTTGAAGTAACGAGTTATATCGGTGGTGTTGGCCATAACCTACAAGAACATTCGGTTGTACTTATTCGGGGTGGTCGGGTTAAAGATTTACCAGGTGTACGTTATCACACAGTTCGTGGCAGTTTAGATACTCAAGGTGTTGAAAATCGTAGACAAAGACGCTCTAAATACGGAACTAAAAAGCCTAAGGGATAAGTTAAAGATTAGGTTAAAGATTTAGAATTTATAGAAAACCACGATATTTATCCTGGTTATTATCTAACATTAAGTAAATATTACTTATATAGAGTGAATCGAGAAGATGCCCAGAAGAAGAGAAGTACCTAAACGAGTCATATTGCCAGACCCTAAATTTAATAGTCAATTACTGTCTAAGTTTATCAATATGATTATGGTTGACGGCAAGAAATCTATTGCTGAAAAAATTGTCTATGGTGCTTTGGAAACAATTGTTGAAAAGCAAAAGGGCGAACCATTAGAGACGCTAAATCAAGCGTTGGATAACGTTAGTCCAAAAGTAGAAGTTAAATCTCGACGTGTTGGTGGCGCAACTTATCAGGTGCCAATCGAAGTGAGATCGACCCGAAGAACCACATTAGCAATGCGTTGGCTGATTGAAGCATCTAGAAAAAGAGGCGAAAAATCAATGGCTAAGCGTTTAGCTGGTGAAATAGCAGATGCAGCTGAAAGCAGAGGCGCGGCAGTTAAAAAGAGAGAAGAGACACACAGAATGGCGGATGCGAATAAGGCATTTGCACATTATCGTTGGTAAAAGCTTTTTATAAAGGCTGTTAGCTGTGGCACGTAAAACACCAATAGAGCGCTACCGAAATATCGGCATAATGGCGCATATTGACGCAGGTAAAACCACAACCACCGAACGAATTTTGTTTTACACCGGTATTTCACACAAGATAGGTGAAGTACATGATGGTGCAGCAACAATGGATTGGATGGAGCAAGAACAGGAAAGAGGCATTACGATCACTTCTGCTGCAACGACTTGCTTTTGGACTGGCATGGAAAAGCAGTATCCTGAGCATCGAATCAATATTATCGACACGCCAGGTCATGTTGATTTCACCATAGAAGTAGAACGTTCATTAAGAGTATTAGACGGAGCTTGTGCAGTTTTCTGCGCAGTTGGTGGCGTAGAACCGCAATCTGAAACAGTTTGGCGTCAAGCTAATAAATATTCAGTACCAAGAATGGCTTTTGTTAATAAGATGGATCGAGCTGGCGCTGATTTTCTTCGAGTAGTGAAGCAAATCGAGATGCGTTTAGGCAGTAGTCCGGTACCGGTGCAACTCAATATCGGTGCAGAAGAGAATTTCCAAGGCGTCATCGACCTAGTCAAAATGAAGGCGATTTATTGGAATGAAGATGATCGCGGAGCAAGTTATAAAGAAAAAGATATCCCTGCTGATTTACTGACACTCGCAGAAGAGTGGCGCGAAAAAATGGTTGAAAGCGCTGCTGAAGCAAATGAAGAATTAATGGATAAGTACCTAGAAGGTGGTGCTTTGACAAATGAAGAAATTAAGCAAGGCATTCGATTAAGAACTTTAGCGAATGAGATTGTGCCGGTATTATGTGGCAGCGCCTTTAAGAATAAAGGTGTACAGGCAATATTAGATGGCATTATAGATTACATGCCAGCGCCAAACGATATAGCGCCAGTTAAGGGGCTATTGGATGATAAAGCGGAATCCGAAGGTGAGCGACCTGCAGAAGACAAGGCACCTTTTGCGGCATTAGCCTTTAAGATTGCAACAGATCCGTTTGTAGGCACCTTAACTTTTTTCCGAGTTTATTCCGGGATTTTAAAGACAGGTACCGCTTTATACAACCCAGTTAAAGGCAAAAAAGAGCGAATTGGTCGAATTGTGCAAATGCATGCAAATTCTCGCGAAGAAATTAAAGAAGTATTGGCGGGCGATATAGCCGCCGCAGTCGGTTTAAAAGATGTAACGACTGGCGACACTCTATGTGATCCAGCCAGTGTCATTACTCTAGAGCGTATGGAATTTCCTGAGCCGGTCATCTCCATCGCGATTGAACCGAGAACTCAGGCAGACCAGGAAAAAATGGCTGTTGCTTTAGCGAAGCTCACGAAAGAAGATCCATCTTTTAGGGTGACGACAGACCAGGAATCTGGTCAGACCATAATTGCAGGCATGGGTGAGCTACATTTAGAGATTATTGTAGATCGGCTCAAACGGGAATTTTCTGTTACGGCCGCAGTGGGTAAGCCACAAGTTGCTTATCGCGAAACGATTCGCGGCACAATAGAGCACGAAGCCAAATTTGTACGTCAATCGGGTGGTCGTGGTCAATTTGGCCATGTATTTATTAGGATTGAGCCTGGTGAAGCTGACTCTGGGTACGAATTTGTAGACGAGATTAGCGGTGGTGCAATTCCTCGTGAATTTATTCCGGCAGTAGATGAAGGAATTTATGAGCAAATGCAAAACGGTGTGATCGCTGGTTACCCGATGTTAGATGTAAAGGTCACTTTATTTGATGGCTCATATCACGATGTTGATTCGAGTGAAATGTCATTTAAAATTGTTGGGTCGATGGCGTTCCGAGATGGCGCTCAAAAAGCCAATCCGGTTGTGCTGGAGCCAACAATGAAAGTGGAAGTGGTTTCGCCTGAAGAGTATATGGGTGATGTGGTTGGCGATTTAAATAGACGTCGAGGTATTATTCAAGGCATGGACGAGAGTCCAGCAGGGAAGTTAGTAAGAGCCGAAGTTCCGCTTGCAGAAATGTTCGGTTATGCAACTGATTTACGTTCTGCATCGCAAGGTCGAGCGACTTATTCGATGGAATTTGCAAGGTACGCAGAAGCTCCTGCTAAAGTTGCAGAGGCAATTATAGATAGATAGAGTTTCATACTTTAAATTTAAAACGATTAATTAACGAGAAAGAGGTAATTCACCGTGTCTAAGGAAAAATTTGAACGAACCAAACCGCATGTGAATGTAGGTACAATTGGTCACGTTGACCATGGTAAAACAACATTGACAGCGGCGATTACTAAAGTGATGGCCGAAAAGCATGGCGGTGAATTTAAAGCCTACGATAATATCGATAATGCGCCTGAAGAACGCGCGCGTGGCATAACAATCGCGACTGCTCATGTTGAATACGAGAGCGCAAATCGTCATTACGCACATGTTGATTGTCCTGGGCATGCTGACTATGTAAAAAACATGATCACGGGTGCTGCTCAAATGGACGGTGCAATTTTGGTTGTGAACGCGGCTGACGGCCCTATGCCTCAAACCAGTGAGCATATTTTATTGTCGCGTCAAGTTGGTGTGCCATACATCATTGTCTACATGAACAAAGCGGATATGGTTGATGATGAAGAATTGATAGAACTGGTTGAAATGGAAATTCGCGAATTATTAACTAAATATGAATTCCCAGGTGACGATATTCCAATCATAATTGGTTCAGCGCTTAAAGCACTTGAAGGTGATACCAGCGATATTGGCGCACCGTCAATTGAGAAATTAATTGAAGAAATGGATTCTTATTTTCCAGAGCCAGAACGTGCATTAGACGGTGATTTTCTAATGCCAGTTGAAGATGTCTTCTCAATCTCTGGTCGTGGTACGGTAGTGACTGGTCGAATAGAGCGTGGCATTGTGAAAGTAGGTGATGAAATTGAAATCGTTGGTATCAAAGATACTGCGACTACTACTTGTACGGGTGTTGAAATGTTTAGAAAACTGCTTGACCAAGGTCAGGCTGGCGACAACGTAGGTGTTTTACTTCGTGGTACTAAACGAGAAGAAGTAGAGCGTGGTCAAGTTTTGGCCAAGCCTGGTTCAATCAATCCGCATAAAGTTTTTGAGTGTGAAGTCTATGTCCTAAGTAAAGATGAGGGCGGTCGTCATACCCCATTTTTCCAAGGGTATCGTCCTCAATTTTACTTTCGAACTACTGATGTGACGGGTTCTTGTGAATTACCAAAAGATGTAGAAATGGTAATGCCTGGTGATAATGTCAAAATGACAGTGACTCTTCATCAGCCTATAGCGATGGAAAATAAACTAAGATTCGCCATTCGCGAAGGTGGACGTACCGTAGGCTCGGGTGTTGTTTCAAAAATCATTGAATAAAGCTACTTTCTATTAAATAAAAGTGAGCAAAAGGCTGGATTTTAGTGTAGACTCTGGCCCTCACTATAATAGTCATCACATCGACGATAAAGGTCTGGTGGTGATTGCGACCTCATATCGGCTAAAAGCAAAAATTTAGTCTAATAGAGAGGGATCGCAGCAAAAATCTAACCCGGTTGGAATAAGTTCCATCCGGGTTTTTGCTCGCCCTTAAAATGGGAAAGAGCAAGCGAAGTTTAAATTGAATAAATTTTTAGCATGCAGTTATTAGGTTATGCAGGCGGCGACTTAAAAGTTAATTAAATTGGAATAAAGTGATATGGCTACTACTAAACAACGCATACGTATACGTTTAAAGGCTTTCGATCATCGTCTTATTGATAAGTCAGCGAAAGAAATCGTAGAAACTGCAAAACGTACTGGCGCGCAGGTACAAGGCCCCATTCCTTTACCGACGAAAAAAGAACGTTTTACTATATTGATATCTCCGCATGTCAATAAGGATGCACGTGATCAATATGAACTGCGTACCCATAAGCGTTTGATGGATATTGTTGAGCCAACGGATAAGACAGTCGACGCGTTAATGAAGCTGGATTTGTCAGCGGGCGTAGATGTGCAGATTAAACTTAATTAATAGAGGTTGAACATGACGATTGGATTAGTAGGCCGAAAAATTGGAATGACTCGCGTTTTTACCGACGAGGGAGTTTCTGAGCCTGTTACTGTCATTCAGGTTGAGCCTAATCGAGTGACCCAGCTTAAGTCTATAGAGACTGATGGTTATCGAGCTTTGCAGGTTACAACAGGAAGCAAAAAAGCTTCACGTGTCAATAAGCCTAAAAGTGGTCATTTTAAAAAAGCAAAAACTGAAGCCGGTCGTGGACTTTGGGAATTTCGCTTGAATGAAGGCGAAGGCGAAGAGTTGGCTGTTGGTTCTGAGTTAAAAGTAGATTTGTTTGAGGCAGGTCAAAAAATTGATGTGGTTGGCACTTCAATTGGTAAAGGCTTTGCTGGTGTAATTAAACGTTACAATTTTGCTATGCAAGACGCGACTCACGGTAACTCTTTGTCGCACAGAGCGCCAGGTTCAATTGGTCAATGTCAAACGCCAGGACGTGTTTTTAAAGGTAAAAAGATGGCAGGTCATATGGGCAACGTAAGATGCACAACACAAAATTTAACAGTCGTACGTGTTGATAGCGATAGAAATTTAATACTTGTGAGGGGCGCAGTGCCTGGATCAAAAGGCGGAGACATTATTATTAGTCCCGCAGTGAAAGCTTAGTTAGGAGTTTATGATGGAATTAAAATTAATGTCATCAGCTAAAAGAGGCGCTAAGTTTGAAGTCTCTGATGGCGTTTTTGCTCGAGAGTTTAACGAAGGTCTGGTTCATCAAGTTGTAACAGCTTACATGGCTGGTGGCCGATCAGGAACTCGCAAGCAAAAAACACGCTCGGATGTGCGTGGTGGCGGTATTAAACCTTGGCGTCAAAAAGGTACTGGTAGCGCACGAGCAGGTACGATTCGTAGCCCTATATGGCGTGGCGGTGGAGTGACTTTTGCGGCACGCCCACAAGATCATTCTCAAAAAGTTAATCGCAAAATGTATCGAGCTGCATTGCAATGCATTTTGTCAGAACTAGTTAGGCAGGAACGATTAGTTTTAGTTAAAAAGTTTGAAGTTGAAAAGCCAAAAACGAAAGACATTTTAGCTTTAATGGAAAAGTTTGAATTAAGCAATGTTTTAATTGTAACTGAAAATGCGGATGAAAATTTGTATTTGGCTGCTCGAAACTTACATCGTGTTGATATTGTAGATGTGGCAGATATGAATCCTGTTGATTTATTGAAGCATGAGAAAGTACTAATGACTGAAGAATCAGTTAATAAAATTCAGGAGCAATTGAAATGAACGAAGAACGTTTATTAAAAATATTACTTGCTCCAATTCGCACAGAGAAATCGCATCGTATTGCGGATGCAAATAACCAGATTACATTTAAAGTACTACCTGGTTCGACAAAAAGAGAGATCAAGCAGGCGATTAAATTATTATTTAATGTTGATGTGGTTAGCATTCAAGTCATTAATTGTCGCGGCAAGCGAGCACGGTTTGGTAAAAGCGAAGGCTGGAAATCAGATTGGAGAAAAGCCCTAGTGCGTTTAGCGCCAGGTCAAGATATCGATTTTGCAAGCGGCGATTCCGCAGCATAATTTTGATTTCATTGTTAGCTCGAAGTGAATTCGAGCTAACAACTTAAGGGGGTGAATTCCATTCTCCCCCTTAAGAAGTCCCCCATCGGAAAAGTGGCGGGAGTATTTGTTTAATAAATTTAACTTAAGAGATAAACGGAAACGGTTATGGCAGTCGTAAAACAAAAACCTACCTCACCAGGACGACGTGGCGTTGTTAAGGTAACGAACCCAGATTTGCACAAAGGTGCACCGCACGAACCATTAGTTGCAAAGAAAACTAAGTCTGGTGGTCGTAATAATTCCGGTCGAATTACAACTCGACATGTAGGTGGCGGACATAAGCAACGTTACCGAATTATAGATTTTAAGCGTAATAAAGATGGCATTGAGGCAGTGGTTGAAAGATTGGAATACGATCCAAATCGAACAGCACATATTGCACTTATGCTTTATAAAGATGGTGAGCGTCGTTACATTATTGCACCTAAAAATATTGGGGCTGGCGATAAATTAGTTTCGGGTGCTGATGCGCCAATCAAGGCAGGCAATGCATTACCTTTGCGTAATATTCCTGTTGGAACAATAGTGCATTGTATTGAATTAAAACCAGGCAAGGGCGCGCAAATCGCTCGTAGCGCTGGAACTTCAGCGCAATTATTAGCACGAGAAGGCATGTATGCAACATTGAGGTTACGCTCGGGTGAAACTCGAAAAGTACTCTCTGATTGTCGCGCAACGATAGGCGAAGTATGCAATGGTGAGCATAATTTACGTAAATTAGGCAAGGCCGGCGCGACTCGATGGCGCGGTGTTAAACCGACGGTTCGTGGTGTTGCTATGAATCCAGTTGATCACCCACACGGTGGTGGTGAAGGTCGAACTTCAGGTGGCCGACATCCAGTTTCACCTTGGGGCGTACCAACGAAAGGTTATAAGACTCGTAAGAACAAACGCACTGATAAGTTTATTGTCAGACGCCGTAAACAGAAATAGGGTAGCTCTAAAAATTAGCAATTTTGTTCTCAGGCAAGACGGTAAATTTTAGAAGTGCTTTATAACGAAAGAGGTTAGGATTGTGCCAAGATCAGTACGAAAAGGTCCTTTTGTAGATTTACACTTAGCTAAGAAAGTGCAAGTTGCTGTGGCCACAAACGACAGAAAACCAATTAAAACTTGGTCGCGACGATCTATGGTCTTACCCGATATGGTAGGTCTAACTATCGCAGTACATAATGGTCGGCAACATGTACCAATTTTAATATCGGAAAATATGGTTGGCCATAAGTTAGGTGAATTTGCACCAACAAGAACTTACAGAGGTCACACGGCCGATAAAAAAGCGCGCTAACGGAGAAAGAATATGGCTACAGCAGCAATAATGAAATACGTTAGATTGTCGCCGCAAAAAGGTCGATTAATAGCGAACGAAATTCGTGGCAAGCAAGTTGAAGAAGTAATCAACTATTTAAATTTTTCAAAAAAGAAAGCAGCGACGTTGATCAAGAAAGTAGTTGATTCAGCAATCGCAAATGCAGAACACAATGATGGTGCAGATATTGATGCGCTATTTATTAAGACAATTTGTGTCGATGAAGCGCCAACGTTAAAACGCTGGCGTGCACGTGCAAAAGGTCGAGGTACTAAAATATTAAAACGCAACTGTCACATTAAAGTGGAAGTTGAAGAGCGAAACGACGATTAAGTCGTGTAGTAGCCTGTAGGAGCACAGCGAGTACAGGAAATAAGAAATTTATTTTGTGGTGAGGCCGCAGCGATCTGGCGCATTCCAGGGGCGAAATTCGCCAAAGTTGTAAGATCTAAAAGAGGCTAATATGGGTCAGAAAGTACATCCAACTGGTATGAGGTTGGGAATATCAAAAGACTGGACATCACGATGGTATGCGGGTAGCGATACTTTTGCAGATACGCTTGAGCAAGATTTGAAAGTTAGGGCATATCTTAAAGTCAAGTTAAAGCAAGCCTCAGTGAGTCGAATTCAGATTGATAGACCAGCGCGCGCGGCAAATGTCACAATTTTCACTGCTCGCCCTGGCATGGTCATTGGTAAAAAAGGTGAAGATATAGAATCTTTACGCAAGAAACTAACCGCTATGATGGGAGTGCCTGTCGCAGTTAATATCGAAGAAATTCGTAAGCCTGAATTAGATGCGCAATTAGTTGCGGAAAGCATCGCACAACAATTAGAGCGTCGAATTATGTTTCGTCGTGCTATGAAACGTGCAGTAAC
Source organism: Gammaproteobacteria bacterium (assembly GCA_003233075.1). Lineage (GTDB taxonomy): Bacteria > Pseudomonadota > Gammaproteobacteria > SZUA-21 > SZUA-21 > SZUA-41. The sequence continues at coordinate 11,711 of QIKQ01000046.1, read as the reverse complement.
GAATACCATGCGATTAGGTGCACTCGGTATTAAAGTTCGTGTAGCTGGTCGTTTAAATGGAGCTGAGATTGCTCGTTCTGAATGGTATCGAGAAGGTCGAGTGCCTCTTCATACTCTTCGTGCAGATATAGATTATGCAACGGCTGAAGCGGGAACCACCTACGGAATTATAGGTATAAAGGTTTGGATTTACAAAGGTGAAGTATTTGAAGTAGAGCAGCGCGTCAATGATTCTAGTTCTGGTAACAAGGGCAAGAAATCGGCTGGCAATAAAAAACCAAATGCGACTGCTTAAGGGGTAGATTATGTTACAGCCAAAACGAACCAAATTTAGAAAACAACAAAAAGGCCGTAATCGCGGGCTGGCACAAACAGGTAATAAAGTCAGTTTTGGTGAGTATGGTTTGAAATGTTTAGGTCGCGGTCGAATTACAGCGCGTCAAATTGAGGCTGCTCGTCGTGCGATGACTCGTTATATTAAACGGGGCGGTAAAATCTGGATACGTATTTTTCCTGATAAACCAATTAGTAAAAAACCTTTGGAAGTTAGGCAAGGTAAGGGTAAGGGAAATGTTGAATATTGGGTAGCTCAGGTTCAGCCAGGTCGTATGTTATATGAAATGGAAGGCGTTACCGAAGAAATTGCACGTGAAGCGTTTAAACTAGCCAGTGCAAAGCTACCAGTTAAAACCGTCTTTGTGACACGTGAGGTCATGTAATGGTAAACGCAAAAGAATATAGAGATAAAGACAGCAAAGCCCTTAATGAAGAATTGTTAGCTTTACTGAAAGAGCAATTTAATTTGCGTATGCAATCAGCTACTGGTCAATTGGCGCATACACATCATTTTAAACGGGTGCGTAGAGATATTGCGCGAATTAAAACCGTCATGACGGAAATGAAGAAGGCAGAAGCTTAAAATGAGTGAAGCAAAAGAAAAAATAGCCCGTACCGTACAAGGTAGAGTGGTCAGCGACAAAATGGACAAAACGATAACTGTTTTGGTTGAACGTCTTGTTAAGCATCCAGTTTATGGAAAGTTTATTAAGCGATCAACTAAAGTGCATGCGCACGATGAGAAAAACGAATGTAAAGATGGCGATCTAGTGATTGTACAGCAATGCAAACCAACGTCGAAATTGAAATCTTGGTCTTTGGTTAAAGTGATTGGCTCTTAAGAATTTAAGTAATTGAAATAGGATAGAACAATGATTCAAATGCAAACAGTGATGGAAGTAGCCGACAATAGCGGCGCTCGTCGAGTTCAATGCATTAAAGTGCTCGGTGGATCACACCGCCGTTATGCTCATATTGGTGATATTATTAAAGTCAGTGTTAAAGAAGCTATACCTCGCGGTAAAGTTAAAAAGGGCGAAGTTTATAACGCTGTTGTAGTACGTACACGTAAAGGTGTTCGACGCCCGGATGGTTCAGTAATTCGTTTTGACACAAATGCAGCAGTTATTTTAAATACTCAATTGCAGCCTATTGGTACACGTATTTTTGGCCCAGTAACACGTGAGCTTCGAAACGAAAGGTTTATGAAAATTATTTCATTGGCACCAGAAGTTTTGTAAGGGTTCCAGAGGTTATAGCAGAAGTTATACCAGATGTTTATAGGGTAAATAGCAATGAATAGAATTCGCAAAGGTGATGAAGTAATCGTTATCACAGGCAAAGATAAAGGTCGTCGAGGCACCGTATTGAAATTTAGTGCGAATGATCGGCTTCTTGTTGAAGGCATTAATTTGGTTAAAAAACACCAGAAAGGTGATCCCAAAGCCGGGCAGCAAGGTGGAATTATTGACAAAGAAATGCCTATTCATATTTCGAATGTCATGCTTTATAACGGGATCACTAAAAAAGGTGATCGAGTAGGTATTAAGGTTCTTGAAGACGGCCGTAAAGTTCGTTATTTCAAGTCTAATGATGAAGTGTTGGATGCGTAAAAATGGCACGTTTAAAACAGTATTATAAAGACGAAATAGTTGCACAGCTGATGAAACAATTTAGTTTCAAAAGTATTATGCAAGTCCCTCGTATTGAAAAAATTACTCTTAATATGGGTGTTGGCGAAGCAACTACGGATAAGAAAAAAATAGAATTTGCTACTGCAGATATGGAAAAAATTGCGGGTCAAAAACCTCAAGTTAGGCTTGCCCGTAAATCAGTAGCTGGTTTTAAAATTCGTGATGGCTGGCCAATTGGCTGCCGCGTAACATTGCGAAGCGAGCATATGTACGAATTTTTGGATCGACTTATTAGTGTTGCTATTCCGCGTATTCGAGATTTTCGTGGACTTAACCCTAAATCGTTCGATGGTCGTGGCAATTATAATTTAGGTATTCAAGAACAAATTATTTTTCCAGAAATTGACTACGATAAAGTGGATACAATTCGTGGAATGGACATAGCAATCACAACGAGCGCTAAGTCTGATGAAGAAGGTAGAGCATTATTATCCGCGTTTAGTTTTCCGTTTAAAAGCTAATCGTGTGTGAAATACAAGTAAACAGGTTTATTAAAAAGGTTCATATTGTGAAAGCTAATAAAATAATCGAAGGTGTGATCAATGGCTAAAAAGAGCATGGTCAATCGTGAACTTAAGCGCGCTAAAACTGTTAAGAAATATGCAGCAAAACGTGCAGAACTTAAGAAAATAATTCACGATAAATCAGTAAGCGAAGAAGAATTAGATGCCGCGATGGTTAAACTTCAAAAGTTACCTCGTAATGCGAGTCCTTGCCGCATGCGTAATCGATGTCGTTTAACTGGGCGTCCACGTGGATATTATCGTAAGTTTGGTCTTTCTCGTAATAAATTACGTGAAGCAACTATGCGTGGCGATATTCCAGGCTTACACAAGGCTAGCTGGTAAGGGGAGTATAAGAATATGAGTATGCAAGATCCGATATCAGATATGCTAACACGCATTCGAAATGGCCAAAGTGCACAAATGACTGAAGTTGTTATGCCTGGTTCAAAGCTTAAGGCTGAAATAGCCCGAGTTTTGAAAGAAGAAGGTTATATTAATGACTTTAGCGAAAGCGCTGAAGGCAGTAAAAAGAATTTAAGTGTTCAGCTTCGGTATTATCAGGGTAAGCCAGTGATTGATCAAATTCGTCGAGTAAGTCGACCTGGCCTACGTATCTTTAAGCCACTGAATGAATTGCCTTCAATTAATGGCGGTTTAGGTATAGCGATAGTCTCAACATCTAAAGGTGTAATGACTGATCGCAAAGCTCGATCTATTGGGCAGGGTGGCGAAGTGGTTTGTGTAGTGAGCTAACACTCGATTTTAAAATAGGTTTTTGAACGAGAATTAACTAGTTCAGATGATCTAAGTAGTTCAGATTAAGGTAAAGAAAATGTCAAGAATAGCAAGCAGTCCGGTAATGATACCTAAAGGTGTAGAGGTAAACATTAATGGTAATAGCGTAAGCGTTAAAGGCTCTAAAGGTGACTTGGCTTTAGATGTTCACCAATCTGTGGAAGTGAAGCAAGCAGAGGGTCAGCTAAATTTATCTGCTCGCGACGAATCTAAGGGTTCGAATGCTCTGGCAGGTACAATGCGTTCTTTATTAAATAATATGGTTACCGGAGTATCGGTAGGATTTGAGCGAAAATTAACATTAATTGGTGTTGGTTATCGAGCTCAAGCACAGGGCAAAACTTTAAATTTAACCTTAGGGTTTTCTCATCCGGTGAATTACTCAGTTCCAGAAGGAATTACAGTAGAGACACCTAGTCAGACAGAAGTACTAATAAAAGGGATCGACAAACAAAAAGTTGGTCAGGTTGCAGCAGATATTCGTGCTTATCGTCCACCAGAACCTTATAAAGGTAAGGGTGTGCGTTATGCAGATGAGCAAATTAGTTTAAAAGAAGCTAAGAAAAAATAGGTTTTAAATGATGGATAAGAAGACAACACGTTTAAAGAGAGCTAAGCGAGCACGATGCAAAATTCGTGAGTTACGCGCACATCGATTAACTGTGCATAGAACTCCTCGTCATATTTATGCTCAAGTTATATCTGCAGATGACGCGACTGTTTTGGCAAGCGCTTCTTCTTTAGAAAAAGACATACGCAGTGCTCTAAAATCAACTAGTAATGTTGATGCAGCGGTAGCAATTGGGAAAGCAGTTGCTGAACGAGCGAAAAAGGCTGGCGTTACTAAAGTAGCGTTTGATCGTTCTGGTTTTAAATATCATGGTCGCATTAAAGCTCTTGCTGATGCGGCTCGTGAAAATGGTTTGGAGTTTTAATTTATGGCACGTAATTCAGATAATTCAGCTCCAAATGATGGACTGATTGAAAAATTAGTACATGTTAACCGTGTTGCTAAAGTAGTTAAAGGTGGTCGTCAGTTTGGATTTACAGCACTCACTGTCGTTGGTGATGGTAATGGAAAAATTGGTTTTGGATATGGTAAAGCACGCGAAGTACCATTAGCTATTTCTAAAGCAATGGAGCAAGCGCGGAAGAATATCCGCAAAGTACATTTGAAAGACAGTACTTTGCAATACGCAATTAACGGTAGGCACGGTGCAAGTAATGTTTATATGCAACCAGCCTCTGAAGGTACAGGTATTATTGCGGGTGGTGCAATGCGAGCAGTATTTGAGGCGGTTGGTATTCAAAATGTTTTAGCGAAATGTATCGGTTCTCGAAAACCAATTAATGTGGTCAGAGCTACGATAAATGGTTTAACTGAAATAAGTTCACCAGAAGATGTTGCGAGTAAACGTGGCAAAACGGTTGAAGAAATTACTGGATAAAGTGACGAATCATGGCAGCAAAAAAGAAATCAGCAAAAAAGCTTAAAGTAACGCTCATGAAAAGCATGATTGGCCGATTGAAAAATCATCAGGCTAGTGTACGTGGTTTAGGATTGCGTAAAATTCGACAAGAAGTGATTGTTGCAGATACTCCTGAAAATCGCGGCATGATTAATACCGCGTATTATTTATTAAGTGTAGAGGAAGTTTAAAAATGCGCCTCAATGAAATTCAGCCAACAGATGGGCAAAAAAAGAACGCTAAAAGACGTGGCCGAGGTATTGGTTCTGGTTTAGGAAAAACCGGCGGTCGTGGCCATAAAGGTCAAAAGTCTCGTTCGGGTGGTTACCATAAAGTCGGTTTTGAAGGTGGTCAAATGCCACTGCAACGTCGATTACCTAAGGTAGGTTTTCGTTCTCGATTGGCAAGATTTGCAGCCGAAATTTGTTTACATGAGCTAGATAAAGTAGAGGGTGGTGAAATAAATCTAATTAGCTTGAAAAAAGCGAATTTAATACCACATCATATAAAACGTGTAAAAATTATTTGTTCAGGCGAAGTAAAATCTAAAGTAACAATTCAATCTGGCATTGGTGTGACGCCTGGAGCGCGTAAGGCAATAAAAAAGGCCGGCGGAAAAATTGAATCTTAATAGGGATTAACGAGTGGCGAAACAACCAAATAATATGCCTGCGGGCGTGAAGAGTGGCAAACTAACAGAGTTACGCAAACGTATCTTTTTCGTACTGGGTGCGCTTTTGGTATTTCGGATTGGTACTTTTATCTCAGTACCTGGCGTTAATCCTATCAAAATGGCTCAAATTTTTGACCAACAGAAAGATACGGTTATAGGCTTATTTAACATGTTTTCGGGCGGTGCATTTGAGCGCTTTTCCTTGTTTGCGCTAGGAATTATGCCCTATATTTCTGCTGCGATTATTATGCAGCTTTTATCTCATGTATTGCCATCAATGATTGCATTACGCAAAGAAGGTCAGGCTGGACAAAGAAAGATAACGCAATACACAAGGTATGCAACTGTCGTATTGGCAACATTTCAAGCCTTTGGTGTAGCAGTGACCATGGGTGGTCAGGAAGGTTTTATTACTGCTGGAATGAGTCATGGCCAATTTGTTTTTATTGCAGCAGTAACCTTAGTCACAGGCACTATGTTCTTAATGTGGCTGGGCGAACAAATAACTGAACGCGGTATTGGTAATGGTATATCAATATTAATTTTTGCGGGCATTGTTGCTGGATTACCGTCGGGTATAGCGCAATTATTTAGCATGGTTGGCAATTCGATTAATCATTTTGAGTTAATAATTATATTTGTGATTGTCATTTTAGTGACTGCATTTGTTGTATTTGTTGAGCGAGGGCAGCGGCGAATCACAGTCAATTATGCGAAGAAACAGCAGGGTCGGAAAATGTATCAGGCCCAAGCAAGTTTTCTACCCTTAAAATTGAATATGGCTGGGGTTATACCGCCGATATTCGCCTCTGCTTTGATTTTATTTCCAACCACTATTGCTACTTGGATGGGGTCAAAACAGGGTGGAGAGCAAACTTGGCTGACTCAATTTGCTAATATGCTCGGTCCAGGCGAGCCCTTATACTTATTTTTGTACTCGTTTTTGATTATATTTTTCTGTTTCTTTTATACCGCATTAACTTTTAATTCGCGGGAAACAGCAGAAAATTTAAAGAAATCAGGCGCGTTTATTCCTGGTATACGACCAGGCGAACAAACAGCGCGGTATGTTGATAATGTTTTGACGAGGTTAACGACAGCAGGTGCAATTTATATTACAACTGTGTGTTTAATACCAGAACTTTTACGTATGAAATGGAATATTCCATTTTATTTTGGCGGAACATCTTTGTTGATTGTTGTCATAGTAGTCATGGATTTTATGGCACAGATGCAGGCTCATTTAATGTCACATCAGTATGAAAGTTTAATGAAAAAGTCCAACTTTAAGGGGTTTGATGGTGGTGCTGGGACGAAATAGGCTTTTTGTTCGGAAACGCAAACACATAAAACTTAATGTTTATATTATAATTCCTAATCTTTTATAAGATTTACAGAGAATTTTACGAAACACACGGAAAAGAAAATGAAAGTTCGAGCATCAGTTAAAAAAATGTGCAGAAACTGCAAAATTATTAAGCGTAAAGGCGTCATTCGTGTGATCTGTAAAGATCCAAAACACAAACAGCGTCAGGGTTAAGTTAACTATTTTGTTGTAATTATAGGATTACGTTGTTGTACGTACTAGTTGGAACAGAATATTTTAAAATTTTATAGAGTGGAGTAATTTGAATGGCCCGATTAGCAGGCATCAACATTCCGGATCATAAGCATGCATGGGTGTCATTGACATCAATTTACGGCGTTGGCCGTACACGTGCATATGCGATATGTAAGTCAGTTGGTATTGATCCAGCAATAAAGATCAAAGAACTAACGGATGCTGAATTAGAAAAAATTCGGAGTGAACTAGGTAGTTTTACATTGGAAGGCGACTTGCGTCGAGAAATTTCAATGAATATTAAACGATTGATGGATCTTGGTAGTAATCGAGGAATTCGTCATCGTCGTGGCTTACCGGTCCGAGGACAACGCACTAAAACAAATGCGCGTACTCGTAAAGGACCTCGTAAACCAATTCGTAAATAACACAAGTTTATAGAAACAGGCTACTATTATGGCAGATACTAAACCTCGCAAAAAAGCGAAAAAAAATATATCAGACGGAATTGCACATATACATGCGTCATTCAACAATACAATCGTGACAATTACCGACCGACAAGGCAATACTATCTGTTGGGCGACTGCTGGCGGTTCTGGTTTTCGTGGTTCGCGTAAAAGTACGCCATTTGCAGCACAGGTTGCAGCAGAACGTGCGGGTAATGTAGCGAAAGAAAATGGCATGAAGAATATCGAAGTAATGGTAAAGGGCCCGGGTCCTGGTCGAGAATCAGCAGTGCGTGCGCTGAATGGCTTAGGTTTTAAGATTACTAATATTACAGACGTGACGCCCATTCCACATAATGGTTGTCGTCCACCAAAGAAACGTCGGGTTTAAGGGGAGATTAGCTAGTGGCTAAATACACAGGTCCAAAATGTCGATTATGCCGCCGAGAAGGTGAAAAATTATTTCTCAAAGGCGAGAAGTGCTTTAGTGCAAAATGCGCTATGGAAAATCGAGCCTTCCCTCCTGGTCAACATGGTCAAAATCAAAAACGCCAAAGAGCCTCTAACTATGCTCTGCAGTTACGTGAGAAACAAAAGTTACGGCGTATTTATGGTGTTTTAGAGAAACAATTTCGAAATTATTATAAGCAAGCTGCCCGAATTAAAGGTGCAACCGGTGAAAACCTACTACAATTGTTAGAAAGCCGATTGGATAACGTGGTTTTTAGAATGGGATTTGCTGCTTCTCGAGCAGAAGCTAGACAGATTGTTCGACATAAAAGTATTTCGGTTAATGGCCAAAGAGTGAATATTCCAGCATTTAAAGTGAGAGCGGCAGATGTTGTGGCGATAGCAGAAAAGTCTAAGAATCAGCAGCGAATTACGCTGTCACTGGAAAATGCTAGCTCCAGAGGCATAGTAGATTGGGTTGATGTAGATGCTAAGAAAATGGAAGGCACATTCAAGGCGATGCCAGAACGTAGTGAATTGCCACCAGATATAAACGAGAATTTAGTAGTCGAGTTGTATTCTAAGTAATCGAAAATTAATTGATATCGAGTAACAGCGAGGTTAATACATGCAGGGTTCAATGTCGGGACTTTTAAAGCCACGTATCGTAGACGTACAACTTTTAAATAACTTACGCGCCAAGGTTACGATTGAGCCATTGGAGCGGGGGTTTGGACACACGTTAGGAAATTCTTTACGGCGTGTTTTGTTGTCATGGTTATCAGGCGCCGCAGTAGTAGAAGTTCACATAGATAATGTTTTGCATGAATATTCAACAATTGAAGGCGTGCAAGAAGATATCATTGATATCATGTTAAATTTGAAAGGTCTTTCTATCAAAATGCATACGCGCGAAGATGCGACATTACGTTTAAATAAGAAAGGAGCTGGCCCAGTCTTGGCTAGCGACATTCAAACTGATCATGATATCGAGATTTTAAATCCAGAACATGTAATCGCCAACTTAACTAAAGAAGGCGAATTGAATATGGAGCTTAAAATTGAAAGCGGTCGAGGTTATGTGCCTGCGCCAATTCGCGCAAGTAATACAACTGAAGGTCGTGTTATAGGAAGTTTATTATTAGATGCTTCTTATAGCCCAGTGCAAAAGGTAACTTACGAAGTTGATAGTGCTCGAGTAGAGCAACGCACTGACTTAGATAAATTGATTATTGATATTGAAACAAATGGAACAATAGATCCAGAAGACGCTATTCGTCAAGCGGCGGGTATTCTTCAAGATCAACTATCACCGTTTGTTGATTTACAAGGCTCGGAAGAAGTTAAACCGGTTGAGAAAGAGGCGGAAATTGACCCAATTCTATTACGACCAGTTGATGACTTAGAATTAACAGTACGTTCTGCGAATTGTTTGAAAGCAGAGAGTATTTACTATATTGGTGATTTGGTACAACGAACTGAAGTTGAGTTATTAAAGACACCAAATTTAGGTAAAAAATCTTTAAGTGAAATTAAAGAAGTATTGCACAAGGTTGGACTTCAGTTAGGTATGCGCTTAGAAAATTGGCCGCCTGAGAGTGTAGATAATGATAAATTTGGAGCGAGACATTAGTCTCAGCCTATAGCTTAGGTATATGTCAGGACTGTAAGTTAAGCTACAAAGATAATATTTAAAAAATATGAAAATAGAGGTTTTTAGTCATGCGTCACCGTAAAAGTGGTAGACAATTAAATCGAACAAGTAGTCATCGCAAAGCGATGTTTCGTAATATGAGTGCTTCCTTGTTCGAGCATGAAATTATTAAAACAACTTTGCCAAAGGCAAAGGAATTACGTCGAATTGCTGAGCCTTTAATTACTAAGGCAAAAAGCGATAGTGTTGCAAATCGAAGATTCTGTTTTGATAATATTCGTAATCGAGATGCTGTTACAAAGTTATTCGAAACTTTGGGCCCGCGTTATAAGGATCGCCCTGGTGGATATTTACGAATAATGAAATGTGGTTTCCGTGATGGTGATGCTGCGCCTATGGCGTATGTCGAACTTGTTGATAGACCTGAAGTTGAGGAAGAAGAATTTGAAGAAGTTGAAGAGTAGCTCACAGAGTGCTTAGATATTTTGATAAAAAACCGGGCTAATAGCCCGGTTTTTTTGTGCGTATTTACCCTTATACGTCATTTCTAAACTATTTTAGATATTGACGTCCTTGACGCCATAGTTGATAGCAATGAATTACATTTGGCTCTTCAACCTAACACATCAGTTGAACTCTACTGCGGCTGCATAACGCACTAAATCTTAAAGATTTTTCAGGCTATTTCCAACTCACCGTATAGGTAATACGCTTTCGTTTTAAATAGCCTGAAAAATATCTAATCTTCAGTACCTTATGCACCCTCGCTACGAGTCAGCTGATTAATCTAGGTTCAAAGGAAAAACATGCAAAAGCTTTGGGATCAATTCGAAAAATGGTTAAAAGTTCATTATCCCACAGGTTATAAGGATCTTAATCCGCCCGCCAGTGACAAAGAAATCATTGAATTAGAAACGCTTCTCGATTGCTCCTTGCCAGAAGATTACGTCTCTTGTTTGAAAATTCATAATGGTCAGGGGCAAAATTCTGCCTGGTTGCTTAATGGCATGGAGTTCTTGTCCATAGAGCGTATTGAAGACGAATGGGAAGTATGGAATGAATTGTTAAATGCTAATGACTTTGCCAATACCAAGTCGCTACCCGATTCTGGGATAAAAAATTGTTGGTGGAATAAAAAATGGATTCCCTTTACCTATAATGGTGCTGGTGATCATTTTTGCCTAGATATGGAACCTGATTCCAAATCAAATGGTGTGAAGGGGCAGGTGATTGCTATGTTGCATGATAATATTAAGCGTGAATTGATATCCCCTAGCTTTTATAAATGGTTTGAGTCCTATATCGCAGAAGTTGTACTTGAAGAGTATGCTTATTCAAAAGAATATAGTGGTATTGTGAAAATTAATTAAAACTTGATTTTTAATACTCCCTCCCTCCAGGTTAGTCAGAATTCTATGGTTTAGTCTAATTTTTGTTTAACGAATATTTAGTACTTGTTTAATGTCCCAAATCTCAGATTTTTTCATCCGTGCGATCATGCGGTTTTCATGTTATATGTAGTTAAGCTTAATAAAAAAATGTGACTTAACCCTAGTATTGAGCTATTAAGCAGTCAAATTAATAGTTTAAGGTTAAAAGTGTGAGCTTTTCGGCGGTTTTCTTAGCGCCATTTTATGACACTAGGCAGCCTATTTACTCAAACTAATTCAATCAAGCACTCACTTTTTGGAGACAAGATTATATGTTCGCAAAGTCGTATTCGTATGTTGGTCCCGATGATTTAGAAAGCCTTATACTTGAAAAAATTAAAATGAAGCCTATTAAAAATCAATTAGACGTCGAACGTTGGATAAAAGACACGGGTCAAACAGTTGGTTATGATAATGAAGTGACAGCAACCTTTGTAATAAAAAAAGATAAGCGACTTTATATTAGTGATAGACATGCGGAACATGCGGTTTGTGCGAACGGTGATAATGTTTTATCTGCTGGGGAAATTGCTTTTAAAATTGGCAATAAAATTGAAGTTAGTTCTATCACGAATCAAGCAACCGGATATTGCCCGGAGCCAAAGTCGTGGAAGTATGTGGCCAAGGCGCTTAAAAAAGCAGAATTGAATCAAGTCAAAAATTTTACCACGGAGTTTGTTTTTCGCAAGTGTAC
>QIKQ01000056.1 GCA_003233075.1 Gammaproteobacteria bacterium | reverse complement strand
TGCATGTCACTCTCCATTTATTGATAACTAGCCGAGATTTTTGCATTCGGAACACTGTATTTTTTTCGATTGTACTTGATAGGTTTTGGTCCCTTGCCTTCATATCCAGCAATCGCCAACTTCCAAGGGTTTTTTGTAAAATCAATATCATAATAGGTCACTCGAACCGGATAACGCACTGCTATGACTTTGGTGTGCATGCCATTAACGTACTCTTTAATCAATGCATCGATGTAAACAACCCAAGTATGTGCACCTATCTTTTTAACGCGATCTTGAGTGTAGTTTCGACCAGGATATAAGGTAAAATGTCTCACTTTATTAAGTTCACCTTTATTACGCTTGAGTCGAATATAGTTGTCCATATATTGCCGGAATTCATAAGTCATGTAATTTTCGAATAACTTTACCTTCTTTGGAAAATCAATCTCACCGTTTTCCTCCCAAGTATTGAGCTTTTGGAAAATTGCATAAGTAAAGGCAAACACCGTGTGATTGGGTATTTCATTAGCCCGGTAGCGCGTGACTTTGGTCAGATCCGGCGGATAGTGAACTGTGATCCCGTCTTTGGATCTGTATTGAAAATAAATTGAGGTTAACAATCCTAAACCAATAATTAGAATTGATAAGGTCAAGGCCTTAATAGTTTGATTTTTACTGTCTAGTACTCGATCAAGGTTAGACATGGTCTTTTATAGCCCCCATTTTTGATCTTCAATAATTAAATGATTTTTTGCTAATTTATTGCGTTTCAAATAAATCACTATTAATTGCTCATAGTGTCCATCGGGTTTATTTCGCTTAAGTCGCTGAATAACACCCGCTAGCACAACAACTGTTACAATTGACATTATCAATCCGACCGGCAAAGCCATAATCGCATTAATTAACGAACCACTGATAGAAAATATAAGTATAAAACTGCCAATGGCCCAGGCGAAAAAAGCAACTACCGCGATACTGGTAAGCTCGGTTGTGGTCAGTCCTTTATAAAGTAAGGGCTCATTGCAAACCAATTCTGCTGTGTGGCCTTCATTAACTTCATCTATAATTTCACTTGGTTGATTCATTGTTTCATTCCACTAATTATTTGCTGAAATTTGAACGCCCGTTCCCTTAGTGACAACGCTGTCCACTTCATTTAAGGCATACACCACTAACACCGCACACAACGCACCGGTAATTACGATGGTACCTAAATCAGTCAGTTCGAAATCGCCCTTACGCATTTTCCAAAAAGCATTCACGATCGCTACTGCGAACACTAAAAAGGCAATCACCATGACTGCGATCATGGCAATCCCCGCCCCCGTTCCCACAAGTTCCTTAAACGCTGCTGTAAATTTACCGCCTTGCGCAGTACTCAGCTCAGAGGTAGGTAACCAATTGGATGCCGCATTGGCAGGTGGAATATTTATTACCATTAAACCGCTAATTAGACATAACGCAGCTAATAAACTACGAATACCTAAAATACTTCTGTGTGTTTGTCGACTCATTTTCTTACTCCTTAGTGCTAAATTTATGAGGGCTTCATCATGTAGAGTACAAAAAACGAAAACATTACAATCAATGACGAACGCAATACGTTATAGCCAACGGCTGCCAAGTTTTCTTTTTCAGATACAAACAGTCGATATTGGGATGAAATCACCCAAGCCCACCAAACCAATAACAAAACTGCAAAGATTAATGCGAAGGTATCTTGTGCCTCATTCGGCGTTATGCCCGCGCCACTGGCTTCCGTAAAGGCTTTTACTTGCTCTTGCGATAATGCGCTCATAATCAGTGTGGCAAACATTATTCAACACCTGGACTTGATTGATTTGAATCGGTTTGGTCAGCTAATTGTGACGGTGATTTTGATTTTCTTTGATTCTTAGGTTCAATCTTAGTTATTTTTTCAGGTTCCTGATCACTACTACTAGGGGCAATCGATTTATACGGAGCACGCTTTTCACTGTTCATGTGCAATTCGATATCTAACATCAAGCGCTTCAAAATAAGAGACAAACGCTCGTGATCAAACCGATATCGTGCATTAGTAGGCGCATTCTCTTTCGCTCGATCCAAAAAGGGTTTTAGCGCTTTTAGTTCATGATGTACTTTTGCTAAATAACGTTTTTCCTGGTCTTGATCTGCATAGGCGACAATAGCAATGAGCATCAAGACTAAAGTAAGTACGCTCAAGGTGTATCCTGATCTCATCATGTTAGTGTTTCCTTAATAATTAGTAATTCAGCTAAATATGTTTTTTGATTGTAAAGCTAACTACAAAAAGCATAAATCCAAAATAAGCCACGAAGGGCAAGATAATGTAATTTGGGTTAATCGAGATTGGTAAACTTAAGTACAAGATCCACGGTAAACATATTCCCGCTTTCATCTCAGGAATGAGATAATGAAAACGCGTAGCGTATTCTCGCCCTACGCCAACAATTCGTTTGTAACGTTCGACCAAACCATTAGAAACTGCCACTATCCCGACGATCAAAAATAACGGCAGCGACAACACTAGTATCGTTAGGCGATTGCCAAAAGTTTGCGTTACATTGCCAGCAGCTTCAATGTGCTTAACCAATTTAGGCCGAGACCGATCAATAAAATTGCTTGTATAACGACCCGCCGTCGGAGAAGCCGCAGCCATTTTACCTACGTATGCTAGCAGCCCCGTTTTAATAAACGTTACCTCGAAACCAAATTGAAGCCAACTATTTATCTGTTTGCGGTGTGCGGGTTTGATCAGACTTGGCTTTTTATACCTCATTACAAAATTAAGATACTTTCGCTCCTGCTCTAACACCTGACGTGAATGCGTTACCCCTTGGTCTTTCCAAAGTGTCCACATACCACCCCATTCAATTAAAATTGATAAAATCCAAGTCAATACCAACGTAATACAAACAAGAATAGAATTCTTAAGAATTCGTCCAAAGGCAGAGGGTGCTTTAGGTTTGACGACTGAAACATGACCCTTCATTAGACTGCCACCTCGTTAGGCGTTTCCGCGTTCGTCGCTTCTATTTGAGGCTCTCCTGGTTCCCACCAATCTTGCTCTGCAGGCAAATAAGAATTGTAGCGACGCTTCATATCACTTGCGATTTGCCCAATGTGTTTAGGAATATACTTATCACTGATTGTGGAAAGTAGCGGAATTCGAACTTTATAGAGTTTACCGCCTTCAGTAATAAAGAACGCCTGTCCTTTGGGAAGATTGACAAAGTTAGCTGGCTCCAACATAGGTACTTCAGCGCCAGTGATTCGATCTTCGTTTTTTGCCCGAAACAATATCCCATCAGTTGGATCAGATGAATCGTCAGAGGACGAGACTTGCCATTTCGACATAATTTCAACAGACGGTAATTTATCAGTGATAATTGATGCTGTTTCTATATCGGGCACACGCATTAAGCCAAAAGTATTAAAATTACCCGTAATTTGTTTTGCTTTTGAAATCGATCCCATGCCCACTTCTACATCCCCCATGGTTTGTGTGTAGGCAACCACATCTACCCCAGCTCCTCGAGACTGATTAAGCAAAGGCACAAATTCGTCACCAACAAGAGCTGAGAATTCATCCGCATGTATACGCACAGTAGGGTACTTTATCTGCTTATTTAAATTTTGTTGTTCCGCAATACCGTATTTGTAGATTCGACCTGTGACGCTAACAATATCTGCAAATATCGAATTTCCTACGGCAGATGCCACTGTCATGTCCGTTAAGCCATCTAAGCCGATATACACTACAGCATTTTGACGAATGGCCGTCATCCAATCTAAGATTGGTCGAGTATCAGACGAATCAGAATAATCGGGTGAAATTAGTTCACCTATTTTTCCGGTGGTCAATTTTTCTAATAAGGGGCCTACTGACGCAACCAGCTTGCTATAATAATCTCGTGTGTATTCTGCCACCCCTTTAAGACTCACTAGAACAGTATCATTAATTTTCGATTCAGTAATATACTGAACCAAGGCTTGGGTTCTAAGGGATCGATCACTTTTATTGTACTTTTGTTTTTTTATTTTCTCTTCAATGGCTCGAACAGCGACTTGCCAATCCTCAATACCTTCTTTTCGAAAATAAACATGCGCATAATTTTGAAAAAGAGATTCACTGTCATTAATGTAATTGAGAATACTTGAATAACTGCATTTCTCGCCCATTAGGGTTAGCGCTTGTGCGACAATATTTATAAAGCGCCAACTGAATTCTTTGAATGCCGCCGCATTACCCTCACCTGGTAATTGGTTCGCAATTCGAGTAGCCACTTCAGTTACTCGGGTAAAAGAGCCAACCCCATTATATCGACAGGATATTTCAGGGTAACCAAGATGAAAGCAATAAAATTTTCGATTTGCTCTTTTCGCCTCGGCATACACTCGTTTAAACAGATCCGCATCGCCCTTTGGACAGATTACAATGGTGGTATCGCCTCGACGAATATCTTGGGCCACAAGCAATTCACACAATCGTGTTTTACCAACCCCAGTGGTACCCGCAATAAAGGTATGTCCTTTTCGTGCCTCCAAGTCAATCCAAATATCTTGCTCATTAATTTCCACCCCGTGCATGGATGCATCGCCGCCTAGTGGCGGATATTTCTTGACCGGATTCCACCAAACATCCTTAGATAGTATTTTCACCCACCGACTCAAAAGTAGTGAATGCTCGTATTTAACTTCCATGCGACGCGCCCATTGGTAGAGATAAGAGGGTTGGGTATATTTAGCGACGTCTGGTCGCAATGTATCGCGTAGGCGCTGAGTATGTTTTTGCGTCCAAATAAAACCACGCCCTAACATTATGCGCTCGCGGCTAAAAGGAATATCTTTCGATTCCAATAGATACATTTTTTGAGCACGTAAATTACGCTGATAGCGCAAAATATTAATCGCATCATTAACATTTCGAAAGATAAAATACAGAATGATTAATAAGATGCTATAGGCGATGATAGGACTGTAAACAAAGGTCGCCGGATATAAATACAATATAATTGCCACGATAAAACTCACTAATGCCGGCCATAATTCAACAGGCGGTCGCAGTAACGATTCGATTGGATAGTGATTTTTCACTGTTCAATATACTCTTTTGAAATGAGAACTGGATAACGTGTTAACTGTAAATTCCGGGCTATCTCATAGGCCGAGAAATAATTGAGTTTTAAACCTCTAGCGATTCGATTCATCTCCTCCACCTGCGCTTTAGTGCTGGCTTCAACCAATATCCCTTGTGCACCTCGTTTAATGAGGGTCGTACGATTTTTGGTCAACCACTTTTTAGACAATGTATCTGTACCGATTAAAAACATTGGCCTTAAGTAACCTCGCTTATGTTTTATATCTTTGCGATAGGTTTTAAAAACACCCGGTTTCATATTCGGTGTTTTATACGGAATTTGTTGGTCTATACCAATTGTCATCGGACCTTTATATACAACTGATTTACGCTTTACGCCCTGACCTTGAAGCGCAATGTAAAAAGGTGAAATTGAATGAGTCTTGCCCGTATCATAGATGACCTTTACGGCTGAATATCCCGGCAATGCGAACCCAATCAATAAAAACATTGCAAAAGCCATGATATTAGGACGCATGATCATGCCTACTCGCAGATGTTTGTTTATAACGTGATGATAGTAAACGAGCATGTATTTTTTTTTCCAAAGAAGGCAACTCAAATAAATAAGCCGATCCACTAAAAATGGCTACTTGACGAAACAGTATGCTAGAATCAACGCCCTCTTTTGGCATACGCAAAATACTAGATATATTTTTAAACACATATCTTCGTATCATCTCACGTTTTTCAAAAACGATTTTTTCAGACGATGGGCGATTGATAATATTACACAAGCCATCAATTGCCTCGATCAAATTAATCATTTTATGCCCCACTGAATTTGTTTTTTCCATTGTCAGTGAGAGTAACCAAGGATCTGGGGCTTCTATGTATTTGTGCGCAAGGCGGCGAATCTCTAAGGGAGTCTGCAATTCAATAAAATCAAGCAAACTGTTAACTTTCAATGTCCACTCAAATCGTGATTTATCATTTAAATTCAAGTTCATTTGGTTTAATATATAACAACAAAACTCAAAACTATCACCTGATCGATTCGGATCAATTAATGCTTTCGTACTGGAGTTATAAATTGTGAGTTCTCTTATTTCCATTGTCATCCTTTCCTGTCATAAGACCTCATGTGTTAATTTACTACCACGCTTACGAATAACTAAAGGAAGTACACCTTGGTCCTTGGTTAAGCGTTTAAACGTACCCCGATCATAATTAAGTGATACATTGCCATGTTTAATCGAAAGCGAACTTATTGACATAGATTTAGCCCATGCTTGTATTTCATTTTTTTCTTTATTCGTTGTCCCCACAAAAAAGATGTCAACGCCAACTCCTTTTTTACCTCGAACATAATCTATTGCACGATAAGCAGTTTGTCGACATTGCTCACAACCCTTCAAGGAAACAAATAGAAGAAGTCGGTCACCTATTTGCATTTGTTTGTCTTGTGCTCGAATCTTTCTCGCTTTCTTAGCTAATGTTATTCTTCGTTTTAGTTTTTTAATGTCCACTAATGTTTGATTACCAAAATATTCTTTTTCTATTTTCTTATAAGTTCGATCATAGGCCAACATACGAACAAGTCTTTTTTCTTCAAGTTTAAGCTGTATTAATGCAATACGCCGTCGTTCATTTTCTGTTTTTGCGTTTAAACCTAAAGCCATTAGTGGGTCTAAATTTGGTGTCCAAATACCCTGAGGGCCTTTCATTATTTCTTTATATCGCGCCCAGTCTTCAATCGTAATACCCCACATTTTTGCATTTCGATATATGCTTTTTTTAGTTTCACTTTGCTTAAGTAGTGAATCTTTGTATTTAGTTTTCTTGAAACTTGTATTATTTTCTTTTGCGTAAATAAATGAACTAAAAACCGACAATAAAATTACCGAAACAAGAAGAACTAGATTTATAAGATTCTTAACGGCCATATTTATATTTCTTTCGATCCCTATCATTAGCGACTTTAGTTATTACTAATAAATCGATTTTTTAATCACTCGATCTCCTTGACGGAATACTGCTTCAGACTCACTTACAGTCATCAATTTCCAGCCCTTAAGTGATTCACCTTTTCTAATATGCTCATAGTTACCTTTTTCTAAAATTCCTAATACTGGTTCTTTATTAGTCCAGTCTACCGCGATAACCTTGAACGGTAAGCCAGGTCGTCTTTTCCGTATTTTCTTTTCTGGCGCCTTAACTTTATCTATTTTAAAGAAGATTTTTTTATTATTTAAAGCCAATTGGAGTCGTAGTTTTTCAAGCTTCTTATTTTGACTGGTGATTTTATCTTGCAAGACTTTTGTTGGAATATTTGCTACTTCACCCATGGTTTTCATAGTTTTTTCCATTCTTTGCATTTTTACTTTCATGTTAGCTATTTTTGTCAAATATTTTTTATCTCTCTTAGTATTCTTATTATCAACAGATACAGTATCGTACTGCGTTAAGTACCCCAGTAAACCTTCTTTTGAGGAATCACCGTTTTTTAAATCAGACGTTGCTGTTTTATTCACTTTAATCAATGTACTCCGCTTATCAACTTTAGGTATTAAAGTAGTGTTGGCTTTTTTATAAATATTTTGAAATGATAAAACCGATTTAGCCAATTTTTTATCAGTTACGTTTTTTCGATCTTGATTTTTCTGACCCAGTAATTCTTGATAACCCACTGCGTTTTTAGAATTCAATGCTACAGGAATATTCCTAACATTTACTTTTGAATCACGATCTAATTCCTTAAATTTTGTGACACTCGGGTCACTTTTCTCTTTAGTTACACTTTGATTTGGCGAGGGTTTTTGACTGTCACTATTTTTATTAGCTTTATCTTCATCATTTAAGATTTCGTCGTTGACTTCTCTTCTCGGTATATTGTTCATGCTAATTATTGCTTTGACATTATTCTGGTCACCTACAGCCATAGGATTATTTTTTTGAAATCTTTCAAGTAACTTCTTTTCATTCCATTGGCCAAAATCAATCAGCGCATATATTAGAATGACAACTAACGAAAGCAATGAAAATGCTAGCAAGCCGTTCCATTGAGTTTTTTTCTTGTCCTTCTTAATCGCGTTTTTTACTCTTTTTTGTGACTCTTTTAATCGCTCTAACTCGCTGGATTTCAAATCTAGGTTACTCTTCTTTTTGCTGTCATAATTATTATTGCAAAAGTATTCAGAATCAATGTTATCAATATGAATCTTTGTTGCCATCATTTACTCCGAATATTGTTTCGCAAGTCGAGTTTTAACTGGCATTGACTTATGGTAAGATTTCCTAAGTTTATGGAAGTGATTTAGTACCATGTAATCTGCTTCGTCAGTCTTATATTTATTAAGTAAATTATTAGGCGGCATCTTTATTTTTGCACCCGTTCGTAATAGATACATATTATTATTGTGGAACATGTTTTGATTGTTTTCAAAAATGGCGACGAGAGCCTGGTTAATCGAAACTTTAGGCGACTTTATTCTGACAGCGTATGATTTTATCGGATTTATAATTTTATAACGCTTATCCATATTGTTTGCTATTTTGGCCTTACTTTTTTTCCTCTCCTTAGCTTTTTTCTTAGATTGTTTTTTCGATTCGACTTTACTCGATTTACTTTTAGTTTTTCTAATTCTTTTATCTAAAACTACTAATTTTTTATTTCTCGAATAAAAATCTGAAATGGCAGCGCTTAACATTTTTTCATATTTTGGTTTAACCCCAAAACTTATTGAACGGCTAATTGGATTAACCTTAATCCTATACGCTTCGCCAATGAGTACCCGTAATGCTTGCCTAAGAGTCATTGGTTCTAATCTACGTTGCACATGAGGTAAAGGTAAATTCATTAAAAGCCTTGTCCCTTTACTAGACAAATTACCGGAACTAATATGATAACCGGATCTAGCTATTACATATTTAATTGCGCCACCAACAGTTTTTATATTTCTCGAAAATTTGACGTTCACAGTTACATACAGTGGGTCCGCTTGCTCACGGCTTGGTCCATTAGTAACATATCGTAGTCCGCTAACATAAGTTCGCTTAGACTTATTATTTGTTTGCGCAAAAAGAAGTGAAATATTAAAGACAAAAATTAGAACAAGAATTAGAACAAGTTTACGCATGAGTCCTCCAATATTAGTTTTAATATTTCATTTAAGCTAAAGGAAGAATAATCAAGCTTGCTTTGTATCTCAATAGGAAAAGGGTGGTATAACTTTAAAACCATTTATTTTTAGATAATTGACCATAAAGTATCAATTAGTCGATTTAATTAGGAGATCTTTCATATCAGTTCTCAAAGTTTAGCGACCGTTTAGATTCAATGGCCGATAGGCTAGTTGTAGTTTAGTACTAAGTTACGGCATCATACTAAATTATAATCAGGAATTAATGAAGGTTGTTTACGAACATAATTAGGAGCTTAATATGGCTTGCGTGTCGCTAAATATTACTAATGGTCCATTTGACCCGATCACACCTTGGTCTACTGCATTAAATCAAAGTCAAGGCGGTATTACCGTCGAGCGCGATACTGCCGGCCCTAGCCCAGGTATTACAGTTACAGGACCCGGTGGATCAATATTTCATCAAACCCTTGGAACCAACCTTTCCAAATATTTAATGTTTGGCACGAGTAATCATGTATTGATTCTCGAATCAGGTTCAGGTGCTGGTCCTGTTAACCGTAATGTTACAATAGTCGACTTTACGGGTGGTAGCCCTTCAGAACAATCGATTTTTTTAAGTAGCTCGTCAAGCACAGGAGTCAATGAACCTGTCGTTCATAAAAGTCCCGGAAATGGTAAAGCATTTCTAATTTGGAGCTCATCCGGCACGCAAATTCAGAATCTATCAATTCGTCGCAGTGATAATGGCGACGTTATTTGTGCAGGCCCGCCGCCTTTTATCGCTACAGGTATAACGCATGCAGAAGCAAGTGCAACTGAACTCATAATTAATTATTCCAGCGGCGGCATGAGTTACACGAGCGTTTGCCCTAAACCCCTAGGTGAATGCGCCATTTCCCCGTCATCCCATACGTTTCCCGATGCAGTCATCGGCCCAGGTGTTCCCGCAGCCCTAACAACTACGTCTGAAACATTTACTATTGAAAATGATGGTGATGATTGTTTAAATATTAATTCGATTGCTAATGCCTCGCCATTTGCCGTTACCTCAACCAGTGAATCACTTCCTGCGAATTTATCTCCAGGCGACTCCATGACGGTTGATGTTACCTTCGCACCAGGCGCTATTGGCAATTTTGGTCCAACAAACTTACCCGTTAGCCGAACTCCCGCAAATGGCGACTCTAACCTGGTTTGCGAAGGCGAAGCTCGTGAACCTGTTATCGCTATCGGTTTTAGCTCAGCTTCTCTTGCCTGGGGAAAAACTTCAATTGGTTCTAGTCCATCGAAGACATTAACTATAAGTAATAACGGTGAAATACCAATTGATGTAAACATCGCTGCAAACGCCGGTTTTTTTAGCTGGCCGGCAGTTTCTATTACCATCCCAGTCGGTGGAAATCATCCACATAATATTAGTTTTAGCCCTATTGCCGAAATACCCTATTCAGATGCTATTTCAATAATCAGCGATGATCCAGGAAGTCCAGATAACATTAATTTAACTGGTGAAGGTTGTATCGCAAACTCAACTATTAGCGTACCCCCTATCGCTCCTATTAATTTTGGGGAAATACAACAAGGTTTTCGCACCGTTCGTATTATTAAAATTCTAAATATTGGCGATGGTCCTCTCTCATTCACAGCTAGAATTCAGGGCGTTGATCAGACTTTTTTCGGGCTTCAGCCACCTTCTGGTTCTTTATATGATTTAGAAATTCAGAGAAACTATAATGTTGATCCAGCAACTGCCTGTGGCTCGATTCCAACTGGCGATAATGAAACTATTATTGCAGTGAGTTTTTTTGCAGACGACAGTCCTGCACTTAAATCTGCGGAATTATTTATTTTTAATCATAACGATCCCAACAACCCAATTTCTAATTGGATTTTTCCTTTAAGCGCAGAAATAGTACCACCAATAGCCGTTGATGCAGCTCAAGTATTTGATCGCTCCGGAAGCATGGCTGATCCATCTGGTGATCGATTTAAGTTTGAGGCAGAAATAGCTGCTGGCAAATTATTCTCTGAATTGGCTCGCCCAGATATTCTAGATCGTATTACTCTGGTGAAGTTCAATAAAGATCCAAATACATTTCAGCCAATTATTGATATAACAAGTGGAAATCAACCAGGCATAACTGCATCCATCAACAGCGTTGAATTAGATCCAGATGGTGCGACTAATATAGCAGGTGGCGTAATACTTGGCTTAAACGAATTAGCAATACCGCGACCTACTACACCACCCTTATTAAATAAAGTCATGATAGTCCTTACTGATGGACAAGATAATCGCGCTTATTTAAATCCAGCGGATAATACATGGTATACGCTTATGGGTGGCCCCTCTAAAAAGCCTGATAACTCGAATATAGATGAAACAGAGGCTCTACCAGTACCATCGGATGTTAGAATATACAGTGTTGGCTTGGGAAATGAAGAGAATATCGATAAAGGTCAGCTTGATCTCTTATCACAAGCAACAGGTGCGTATTATGGAATAGTGGGTGATCTCAGCGGCGAACAATATTTTAGTTTAGAAAAATATTTTACGCAAATATACATGGATGCCATCGACATGGCTGTTATAGAAGATCCTGTCTATAACATTATGCCAGGTGATAAACACGAGATTGAATTCGATTTACTGCGTGGTGATGTAGGTTCACTTGTCGTTATTTTCGATCATAAAGGTATTCGTTTGCCATTCTACCTGCGTTCTCCCAAAGGTGAACTCATCGATATGAATACTGTGCCCCCTGGTTTTCAAATCCGTCCAGGATTTACCGACACTGCACGATTTATCGAGTTTCGTGTTCCACAAGGAGAGCCTGAACGATATGAAGATCGATGGAAAGTCGTTATTGAACACCCAGGTACAGTCTGTTTTGACATAGTTACAAACGCTTCAACACAAGGTTACTCTAAGCAAAGTTTTTACGAGTATCAAAAATGCAAAGACTGGGATAAGCCAGTAAAATACGGTATCGCGATTGGCGCGAATTCTAATTTTAGAATGCAAGCCTATGTAACGCCTGGTGTAGTAAAGACGGGCGAACCTATTCTTTTATCTTCAGTTATAACCGAAGCCGACCTTAGAGTAACTGGCTGCAATGTCACTGTACATGCTGTCTCTCCTAGTGGGGCAAGCTGGGACTTAAATTTATATGATGACGGTGTGCATAATGATGCAGACATTAACGATGGTGAATACGCTCGCTTTTTTACCAATACCGCCGAGTCGGGAAGTTATGAGTTTACATTTCGTGCGACCGGCTATACGCGCGATAATAAACCTGTCAAACGAGAAGCGGTACGAGGTAAATACGTTGAAGGTCGACAACCTCTAATTCCTGATCCGCAAAAACCAAGTAGAGGCTCTAAAAAATGCTGTAAGACAATAACGTATTTACTTGTTATTTTAATATTGATATTAATATACAGCATTATAAATTAGCAATTTAATTTATACTATGACGTGATCTAATTAACAAGTGAGTCGTCAGATCTCGTGATAAGATCCGAGGACTTAGATGCCCCAAAATGCATCACAAGACCTGAAGTCTCGCTTGTCTTAGTAATAATGCAACACTATCACAGAGTTTTGTGATAACTAATAGGTGGGCATCTCTTTTTTTAAATTCATCATCAAGACACGGTTAGCAAATCGGAAATCTTAGAAGTCCCTTTTTGCTATCAAAAAGACACCTCTAAGCACATATACCAGCCAATATATTCGTCGAAATACTATAAAACTAGTTTAAATGTTTGGGCAACCCAGACTTACTCTAGTCTACGGATAAGTAACATCGAATCCGCTTGGTACGAGTATTTGAGATATTGCACCAATGGCACTAACGACACTTCCTGTTTTAACGTCACTACTAATATTAGAAAGCGCTCTGCCACCATTTAATACCGCGGAGACTGCATCGGAATAAGTATAGTCAGGATTTAACGAGCGAACCATTGCCAAAACACCAGCAACATGCGGGGCGGCCATTGAGGTTCCCGAGTACAATTGATAGGCTTTCAGATCAGCATTGTCTTCTAAAAAAACTAATTTCATATCCGCAATCATCACGCCACCTAGGTTGACAGTTGCGTTTGATTGCAATCGAATCCCAATTGAACAAGTTGAAGTGCCGAGGCAGCTATCCATTAAATATCGAGAATATCCAGCATTGAACTCAGCTAGAAGATCGTGAAAACCGGACCCGATAAAATCAAACTGAGTTGTCGTCAGAAAAGGATTGCCAGCAGTGATGTCGTGCCGGACTTCAACAAAATCTTGTCCGGACTCTGTGTCGTAAATCAGACGTGCGGTTAAATTAACATCGCGAGCGTTTGGTGACATAGCTGCAATATCAAAAGTTTTATAAGCAACATCACTGATGTTCGAGGCATAAGTACCAGTTCCCGTGCCGACACACCACCTATTACGGATTTGTGGATTTACTAAGCCAATAGCGCTTATCCCGGCAGAAAAACAATTTCTATCAAATCCCCAATCACCTGCTAAATTCCAGCCCGTCGTAGTATCAACTGTAATAATGGACCCGGCAATCGTACTTAAGACTAGATCTCCTGGAGCGGCAATATCAACTGAGGTCACACCAAAATTTGAGCTATTAGCACGTTGATCATTTTTAGTTATAGAGGCTACGCAAATAATATTTGCTAGATCAAAAGCACAGGGGTAAATCGGTATTCCACCAGTGTCTACATTAAAACTATCATTGCCTGCTGCGATGGCGAAGACTACTCCAGTTCCGCTATCGCGAGCTGCCTCCATGCTGTCGTATAAACTCTGATCAAAACCAATGACTCCAAGACTCATATTAATTACTTTAGCGCCATTGGCAACTGCATAGTCAATCGCATTAACCAAAAACTCAGTGTCAGTATACTCCCCCAAAAACACTTTGAGCGCCATTATTTTTGCTTTCCAGCAAACACCTGTGATGCCAATGTTATTATTACCGCTTGCACCAATAATCCCTGCGACATGCGTACCGTGTGATTCTGTAGGAAAATCTAGTATTGGATCACCGTCTACTGGTTTTAAGATTACCGGGCCATTTCTTTGCACAACAAAATCTGCACCGTGGACATCATCAATTATATTATTACCATCGTTGTCTATTCCGTCATTCGCAATTTCGCCTGGATTGACCCATAAATTCGCACTGATATCACTGTGGCGATAATTAAGACCTGTATCAATTACCGCAACTATTGCCGCACTGCAGTCAGTCAAATGATTCCAAGCTTCTTCTGCCTTAATATCTGCGCCTTGCACTCCTCCGCTAGAGCCATCATTTTTTAAACCCCAAAGCTTGCTGTATTCTACATCGTTTGGTATTGCGAACTTTCGATAAACATAAGCGGGCTGGACGTATTGAACGGTCGGATCATTTTTAAACGTCTGCATAGCATCGGTGACTGTCTGGTCGGATCGCAATATTACCGCGCGTATTTTTCTTTTTCGACTAATTGATCGCGATTTATCCGCTAATTGTGTCACGGTGGAATTCATTCTGACACTAGTCACACCTGATTTAAATTTTACTATAATTTTATCGGTTCGATAAAGCGGACGATTATTGACAAAATGAATATGTTTCATGAAATGCTTGTGGGCGGCATGTAATTGTTTCTTTGAAAGCTTCGCTGCTATCGCTGAAGAACAAAATAAAGAAATAATTAATATCAGCGCCAATCGGAATTTAATTTTACTCATAATGAAAACCTATAATTTTTGATTTTACTATTTATTATTTAAGGCGTAATTGTAATTTGCGCTGTTGGATCGCTAGTAACAACAGTACTGCCCGCTGATAAAGTCATATAAGCCCTTACTTTAGAATAGTAAGTCGTACCTTTAACTATATCGTATAAAGTATATAATGGCGTTGATGATTTTGCGGGATCAAATTTCACATCGAGTATAGTCACACCACCATCTCCAATATTAAAACCGTTGTTTTTACTTAAATATACCAAGTAACCGCCACCGGCCTGGTTAACGCGCGCTTCTCGATTAGCGGCCCAAGTTAAAAGAATTTGATTTGGACCAATTGGTACTACCGGTGGAGCTGCCGGTATAGTGGGTACAGCAGCTGGCGTTGTGCCAGGATCACCCCCGCCCGAGCAGGCAGAAAGTATGGCAATAAATGCTAGCAAGATAAGTCTCAAAAGTTGATGACACATAATCAATCCTAATATTTTTATAGTTATATAATTTATTTTAGTAATTCTGAATTACTGCATATTTCTTCAATTATTTTTCTCTATAGACTCTCTGATATATAGACCTAACGTAAAATAACATAATTACTAGTCAAAAAACAAGATTAGTTAACACATTAGTCTATAAAACTAGCTTTATTTTGCAGCTCATGTTCGCAATAAATAATTATTTTTAGTAATTAAAACAATAAGGTAGGACATAAATCTACAAATTGATAAACTAAAAACATTCTGCATTTTTGATTTAATTATTGAATAATTCAAATTCGGGTCGTGGAAGTAATATCAAAATAATATTTAACTCATTAGCCTACACTTTAAAAAACATTTTAAAATACCCGTATTTTATCACTGCTGTCTCGCTAACAATGTAATATTTTAAAATAAATTAGCTATCTCTAATCGTATTATTAGAAAATGACACAAGCCGCCACTACCCGTCTTTGCGAGGAGCCCTGTTTTACAGGGCGGTCGCTCACGGCCTTTCTTCGCTTTCGCAATCCCGCTTCGCTCGAAAGACCTGCTATCTCGGTCACGCGTTAATAGCCATCCATGGTCAAAACGAAGCAATCTCCTATTCATTATCATCATTTTCGTTTTAAAAACACCACTAAATTGTCGAGATTGCTTCAGCGACTAGAGTCGCTTCGCAAAGACGATAACTTCTTAGTTTCATGTCTCATACTAAAACAAACTCAATATAGCTCACTATTTATCTATATTAGTAAATTTGATAAAAGTTAACAGGACAACAATGGTATTTTATATTAAATATTAATTAGCTGTGATTTATTGTAGTAATACTTAAGTCCATAGCCCAGTGCAACTCCTAAGATAAATCCAACGACGGGTACATACGGGTCTTGAACAAAAACTCTTAAGTTAATCCCATAAAGAGCTAAACCAGCTGACAAAGATACCAGTATGCCCAGCATTCCACTTACAAATGCGACGCCATGACTCGTTTTAACATATTTCATGACTACAAATTCCATGACAATCGTATAAGCTAGAGTTTGAATACCCGCAAGCATAATCCCGCCGTATAAAACAAATATAAATATATCTAAAATACGACTGCTGCCCATGACGACATGAACTAAACTTGCGACAAGCGCAAAACCGAGTATTGGCACTAAAAAACCCAACGTCAGTCTTATTATTCGTGCTATCAATTAAACCTCTTCTATTTATAGACTATTATTAACTTAAATTTATAATATTTATCGGACAGGTAGTAGCTTAACATCCCCGCACTCGGCGATAGTTTATCGCCTCCTGACGGGCTACAAAACACGCTAAAAATAACCTGCCGTAATTTTTTATTCTTTAAGCATTGAAAATAATTTATAAAATAACTAAATGATTCGGAATTTGATTTTTTGCCTTAGCAGTAGCAGGAAAATATTGTTCTAGCTGCTTGCCGCATTCATCAATCGCTTTAATAAAACCATCGGCGACCTGCCCGGTGCGAACTTTACTCACAAATAGCTCGATAATATTTGACCAGGTGTCAGCTTGGACACGTTCGTTTATCCCTTTGTCGGCAATAATTTCAACTTGCCGCTCTGCGATTGAAACGAAAAATAAAATACCGCAACGCTCTTCTGTTTGATAAAGTTTTTGCTGGTAAAATTGTTCAAGAGCAAGCCGTCTCACTCTTTGTGCTCGCACGTTCGGCGGGACCAATTTGAACATAATGGGACGCCAGCGAAATAAAAAAACGAGAGCAACAAACACCGGAACCTGAATCAAACTAACCGTACCAACACTCAGTTGAAAACCCAGTAACAATAGTAAACTAGGAGAAAGCATTGAAAATAAAGCAGCATAGAGTGTTGGAATATAGTAATAATTATCACTCATTGGGGCGACCACCGCGACTATTTCGCCACTGGTTTTATTCTCAAATTTTCCAATCGCTTTTTCAATATTGATTCTATCTTGTTCGCTAATAAATTGCTTCATATTACCATCCTCCCGATGCTCCGCCACCACCAAAGGAACCTCCTCCACCAAAGGAACCTCCACCACTGGAATAACCTGCTCCCGCACCAATTGCCATGTGACCATGATAGTGTCTATAACCGCCTCCCATACCGCCACCTTTGCCTCCAGCACCTGCAACAAACATAACAAGCACAACTGTTAGCATCGCGCCTAAAATTGATAAGAAAAAGTATAATGAAATTAAGTAATAGGCAGCAAGTGAGGTTAAAAAAACGGTTAGGTAAGCGTAAAAATGACTTCGAACTTGATAAACATAAAAGCCACCAACAATTAAAATAATTATAAATGAGATCATGATCAAGGCTACTTTGACATTAAATGAGTCAGGATTTATATTAAAACCATCATCACTCACTTTTTTAGTATCTAATTCAGCGATAGTTTTATCTACATTTACTTTGCTTTCTAGATGCAAAATGATCGAATTCACTGCATGGATTATTCCCTGCTCATAATTATTGGCCTTAAACTTCGGAAGTATAACTCGATCAATTATGGATTGAGCTTTAGAGTTACTTAAATAAGCTTCCAAGCCTAAACCCACTTCAATTCTAACTTTTCGTTCCTTGGGTGCCACTAGAAGTAACAAGCCACGGTTGGAACTTTGACGACCTATCCCCCAATAGTTACCTAACTTTAATCCGTACTGTTCAATTGTATCCGAACCTAAACTATTCACCGTTACAACGACTATATGATTGGTCGTTAGTAACCTGTGTTTGGCTAGCTGAAGAGTAAGTGATTTTTTAGTAGATGGGCTAAGGAGTTTTGCTTGATCAACGACCTGGCCAGTTAAACCAGGAAACTTTGGATTTGCAAAGCTCGAAAAACAAATCAATATAAGTGCACAAATCACTGTAATTTTGTCTAGTTTCATTTTTTTTTAATTAGTATTGAAATCATTGCATATTAGTTTAATCTATTTTTTACATATCAACCACCTATTAATGTTTAGTGCTAGTAAGCTTATGAAGCTTGACTGTTATAGACAAGCCTCATAAAAATGTAAAGTTAACAGCCCAGCTTATCTAAGCTAGCTTTTTCGCCAGCTTGTTTAGCTTTGTAGGTGGAAATATTCCAAATTCGCCAATCCTGAAAAGAATAATTATTTTGTATATAACTACGAATCTTGCATTTAACACGATTAGCTTCCAATACGGTCAGGCTTTTGGCTGGGCTCATTTCATCTAATATAGCCGGAATTGCGTCAGGGCTTAACGAATAAATATATTCTAAATCGAGGCTAGTTTTATCTGATCTATTAATATTCGTTTTTGCAATCTTTGCATCTGGATTAATCGTATTTAAGAGTACTACTGTGACCATGAAACTGACTAATACACTGGACAAAAAATAATTGCGTTTGCCACGTAATACAGTTGTCATGAAAATCAAAAATAAACCAATTATCCAGTATAAAAAGGCACTCGAATAAAATCGAATTTCAGTTAATCCATAAGCTTCTGTATAAAGGCTTAACCTATGAATTGCCGAGGCTGCTATCAGTCCAACCAAAACGATAGTTATTAAAGTAATTATTCTAAATGCAGTTTTTTCACCCTTTCTAGCATCACGTACAGTCCATTCAAGCAACCAAAGTGATGGCAAAGCGATTAAAGCGATTATCACTAGCTCGAAAAATCCTTGCTTCGCATAAGTTGCGTACGTAATGCCCTTACCTTGTATTACCAGTGAGTTATCACCAAAGTGATAACCGAGTTGAATCACAATAAATGACAGAAATACAATATTAACAAGCGATAAGACTGTGCAAACCTCGATCGCGCCCGCTCGTATTCCCTCGCTTAAGCTTTCTCCTCTATTCGAAAAGTTTGACTTAAATTTTCCACGTAAAAACCAAACAGCAACAATAAATGACAAAAGAGATATCAGTAGGTATTTAAAAGTATTTCGATCAAAACTTAAACTAGTTTCAATAAACTTAAAATAACGTAAATCAGCCGACCCCAATAAAATGACAAATATGACCACAAAGGGAATTGAAAACAGCAAACCACGCAAAATCTTTGGTACGATTGATAATGACGATCCTACTTTTTTAAGCTGTTTAAAATCAGAGGCAACTAATTTGACCGGGCTCACCAAAGCATAGCCAAACATACTAGTAAAAATCCTCAATGATTTTCGAAACTCAATATTAAAACCTTTATTAAAGACGTCAACGTTGAAACCAATTAGGAATACCAGAAATAATCCAATCAAGTTTAAGCTGAACAGCGTCATTGAGCTATGCCAACTAAAAGCAAACACAAAAAAAACGCCGAATGGCGCGAGAATTAGATTTTTTTTACTTAAAAGGTTTGGCTTATAGATAAAGACATAGCATAAGCTAATCAATGCGGCAAACACGCTAAGATTTAAACCGTAGCCATCAATATTAAAAAAATATCCACCCACTAGTCCAATTGAAACACAAAGTAAAAAGGCCAGCCCACCCTTTGTGTCAATTAATCCTGCCTCTTTTACTGCTTCATCTGTAGATTCAACGATTGTCTCTGCTGATTCTTCATCAACTGTGTTCATTGCATTCTCCTTAACATTAGTTAAGCGAATTCTAAGCAATAACTAAGGCTAGAAAATGGCAAAGCTATGACAAATCTAAGATGATTATGTGCAAATCCCTTGCAAAAACCCTAATTGTTAACGTAAACCGAAATTAGACGCTGTATCCGTCATTCCACAAACTATTAATAAACAAAATATACAACCCAGTACTAATTATTTATTATTAAACTTGTGAACTTCTTTTGTTTATTTTACTTGGTTTAAGCCAATGATTCTTTCTAAACCTAACAAGAACTGGCGGTGAAAAAAATGCCATGCCTACGGCAAAAACATAAAAGATATTGGAAATTGCGAAAATTGTATTTTCAACTGCCGTCGTTATTAAAATACCGTTAGTCGCTGACATGAAAACCATTAAGCACATACTAATGATTATAAATGATCTTGAAAGCCACAAATAGAAATACAATTCGATAAAACCAATGACATAAGTCACTAGCCATGCAATGTAAGTAATATAATTTATACCTGCGGACGTAACCGCATCATAGGATATCCACTTACGCTACTCCGCGATATCAACAGATAAAGGCGCAGCCGTCAAAAATAAATATTGAACATAAAACTGGATTGGCAGTGTAATTAATATGAGTGTTCGATATATTTCAAGTTTCTTCTTCATTTTATACCTGTTTAATTATCTACAATTACTTAACTTTTATTATAAATTCCAACTTCACTCGCACCGTAGCGGAGAATCATTGGAACAGTCAACAAATAAGCTATTTATGAGAAAAATAACATAATTATTACAATTACTTACATTTATTTAGCATATTAGTCCATTTGGCTCATGTTAGGTTCAGCTAATTTCGTTCATTATCTGTTGTAACAAACATACAAACATAGGTAAGTATTTATACCTAAATTATAACGAGATAAACGCCGGGAAGAGGTGGATTTTTATGGACACTAATAAAACACTGATTAATTTAAGATCGCTTATGCGAAAGCCCGGCTTATTTATAATTGCCTGCTCACTTGCCTTGACTGGTTGCTCTAGTCAATTTAAAAAGCCAACAAAATTGAGCTATGCCACGACACAAGTTACTGAAACAAGTCTGGCGAAACTAATCGAACGCTCGCATTCTGCCTCAAATTCTAATAAAGGTGGTTTTCATTTATTACACGATGGCATGGATGCCTTAGCTGCCATTATTTATTTAACTAACAAGGCTGAAAAATCATTAGACTTACAGTATTGGAGCTTGCATCAAGATAACACCGGCAAAGCTGTCATTTACCATCTATTAAAAGCTGCAGATAGAGGTGTTAAAGTAAGATTATTACTCGATGATTTTGTCGCTCGCGGTGGTAACGCTAATTTAGCGACCCTCGCCCAGCATCCAAATATTGACGTCAAATTATATAATCCGATAAGTCAACGTAAGTGGTTACGTACGATCGCCTTATTAAGTAGTTTTCAACGTGCGAATCGACGCATGCACAACAAAGTATTTGTTGCTGATAACAGCATCGCTATTGTTGGTGGTCGCAATATCGGCGACGCTTATTATAGTGCTAAGCCTAGTTATTTGTATCGAGATTTAGGTGTTTTGGCTATAGGCTCTGTCGTAAAGACAGTGTCAAAAAGCTTTGATGACTATTGGAATGCGAAATGGGCAGTCAATATTAAAAAACTAAATAGACGTCTATTTCTTCGGATCACATACAAAGACACACGTAAAGAGCTCAAGTCACATTATTTAAAACTTAAACATACTAAATATTGGCGTGCGCTTGAAAAACTAAATATTGCTAACAAAATTAAAAATAGTAATCGCTATTTTACTTGGGCAAATTATCAAGTCCTTTATGATCCGCCGAATAAGATTCGTGGCATTAAAAAAAGCAATGAAAAGTTTCTAGAACACATTATGACAAAACATATGGCGAAAGCAAAAACAAATGTAAATATTATTACACCGTATTTTGTTCCTCAACGATTTGGTCTTAAATGGACTAAACAATTAAAGAAAAAAGGCGTTAGGGTATCTGTCTTAACTAACTCATTTGCAGCAAACGATTTTTCTTTATCACACGGAGGTTATCAGCGATACCGTTTAAATTTACTGAAGAATGGAGTTAGTTTATACGAATTTAAACGTAATTCACTTAAAAAGAAACGATCTAAAATCACTTGGTTTGAAAAAAAACCAGTATCACGTTTACACGCCAAGTCAATTATTATTGATAATCGTTATCTTTATGTCGGCTCAGTTAATTTAACACCTCGATCTCGATACTTAAATACTGAAATAAGCATTATGATCGACAGCGAAAAATTATCGACGGAAATGAATCAAACATTTAGACGATTAAGCAGCAAAGAAAACGCCTACGCACTTAGTTATAGAAAAACTAATTCTATAGACGAAGTTGATGACGGCAATGAAGAATATGAAATCACCTGGAAAACAAACGATCGAACCAAGAATAGCAATCAAGAGCCAGAGGTAAGCTTACTAAAACATCTTAGTATTACCCTTATAAGCTTGTTGCCAATTGAAGGTCTATTATAGAAGCCGCATAGTAAACTGTATTTCGGTGAAATTTAGGGTAATATAACGACATCAAATAATTTAACTAATTAACTAGACTTGATTAGAGTTAACAGTCTGTTAGTTGATGTTTATTCAAATACATCTTAAGTGGACAAAATGACTCTATACGACATTAAGCCAAAATTTCAAGCCTTACTACGACCTACAGTCAAAAAACTAGCAGAGAGAGGCATTAGCGCTAATCAAGTCACCCTCGCTGCTGCTATAGGATCGATCTTACTGGGCAGTCTGCTTTATGCTTTTTCAAATTATCATTTCTTGTTTATCTTGTTTCCCATATGGATGTTGATTCGCATGGCGCTAAATGCGATAGACGGTATGCTCGCTAGAGAGTTTAATCAACAAAGTAAACTGGGCGAGTATCTAAATGAATTATGCGACGCTGTTTCAGATGCAGCGCTTTATTTTCCATTTGTCGCAATAGCTCCATTCACTTTGATTCCTGTATTATTAGTAATTTTTCTAGCAATACTAAGTGAATTTGCAGGTGTCATTGGTACAAGTATTGGTGCAACTAGGCGATACGATGGACCCATGGGCAAAAGCGACCGAGCGTTACTGTTTTCCGTGCTTGCGATATGGCTCGCTTTTTCAACCAATTTACCAAACTGGTTATATTGGCTCATGCCGCTAACAGCACTTTTAATAGGATTAACTATAGTTAATCGAATAAGAAATGCACTAAAAGAATTAGAGTCTAATTAGGCTAACACAGAGGATAACCCAATCTTCGAAATGCTTTCGATAACACAAGGAATTAATATGGGAAATATGACAGATAAAGTCAGTCCACCACTAAGAAAGGTTGAAGAGAAGAGTTTTAGGACTCACGATGACGTCGATTTATTTTATCGTTACTGGCCCACGGAGTCAGGAGTAGCGAAAGGCGCAATTATCCTTTTCCATCGCGGCCATGAGCATTCAGGCCGCATGGCTCATGTCGTCGATGAACTAAAGCTTCCAGACTACGAATTTTTTGCCTGGGATGCTCGAGGCCACGGCAAATCCCCAGGAGATCGTGGTTACAGTCCAAGCTTCAGCTGTTCAGTTCGAGATGTTCAAACATTGATCGATCATATTTCAGTAAGCTATGATTTTTCAGTCGAAGATATGGCGATAATCGCACAAAGCGTCGGTGCAGTCTTAATCTCAACCTGGGTGCATGACTATGCACCAAAAATACGTTGCATGGTGCTAGCATCGCCTGCTTTTAAAGTAAAACTATACGTGCCCTTTGCACGTACTGCCTTGGCAATTAAACAAAAGTTTAAAGGTAATTTTTTTGTTAACAGCTATGTTAAAGCAAAATTTTTAAGTCACGACCCAGAACGAATTAAATCCTTTGAAGCCGACCCACTGATAACTCGAGCAATTTCGAATAACATTCTACTCGAGTTATACAAAACAGCCGATAGAATTGTTTGTGATGCAGCTGCCATTACGGTGCCAACACAGTTATTAATTTCAGGTTCGGATTGGGTGGTACATCATAAACCACAACATGTATTTTACGAAAATCTTGGATCAAGTATTAAAGAAAGACATGTCCTCAAAGGTTTTTACCACGACACCTTAGGCGAAAAAGATCGCGTTATCGTAATCGATAAAATGCGGGATTTTATTCAGCAACGTTTTGCTGAGCCCTTCAATAGAACCTCACTCATGGAAGCGGATAAATCAGGCTTTACGCGATACGAGTCTGACACCTTAGCGACACCACTTTCCTCTTTTTCGCTGCGTGGTTTTGCCTGGGCAAGCGTACGAATGAGCTTAAAATTCAGCGCCTTGTTATCTGATGGCATTAAACTCGGCCAAAAAACTGGCTTCGATTCAGGCAGTGCTCTCGATTATGTTTATAAAAATAATGCCTCCGGCTTAGGTCCTATCGGACGATTTATCGACAATAACTATCTCAACTCAATAGGTTGGCGCGGTATACGACAACGAAAAATTAATTTGGAAGAATTAATCCGACATTCGATGAAACTGCTTAAAAATGAAAATAAACCAATTCATATTATGGACATCGCTGCCGGTCATGGACGCTACATACTTGAGGCAATTCAACACAGTGAGATAAAAGCAGATTCAATATTATTGCGTGATTACAGTAATTTGAATATAACTCAGGGTAGTGAACTCATAGTCGAAAAAAGCTTAAGCTCCACTGCAAAATTTGTAAAAGCCGATGCATTTGATGTTTCTAGCTTTGACAATTTGGAGACGACGCCAACACTGGGAATTGTCTCCGGATTATTCGAATTGTTCCCAGAAAATGATTTGATTTTACAATCTTTAGAGGGCTTTTCTCAAACACTAGAGTCTGGTTCTTATCTTATTTATACTGGCCAGCCATGGCATCCTCAACTTGAAATGATCGCCCGTGCACTTACCAGCCATCGTCAAGCGCAGGCTTGGGTTATGCGTAGACGCACTCAGCAGGAAATGGATCAGCTGGTAGAAAGTAAAGGTTTTAGCAAAATCGAGCAACGAATCGACGAATTTGGCATATTCACTGTGTGCCTTGCTAGAAAAAACTAACACCTGACTATGAGTGTTGAATCATCCGAGCAAGAAAATTTACGTCTCTGGCGTCGAGCAAGTCTGTGGCTATTATTTTTAGGACCTTTTTTTTTCCTTAGTTATGGTTTTGCGAACTGGCTTGCAGCTCAGCAAAACGATGTGCCAACAATGGTTTTTGCTTGGGAAAAGCAAATACCCTTTATTGCCTGGACCATTATCCCCTATTGGTTAATCGATCTTTTCTATGTCATATCAGTCTTTATCTGCAAATCTAAGTTAGAACTCGATCGCCATGCGAAACGCTTGCTTTGCACACAAATAATCGCGGTGATTTGCTTTATTTTATTCCCTCTCGCATTCAGTTTTGATCGTCCTGAGTCAACTGGCACAACTGGATTTATGTTTGCGACACTAAACAGCTTTGATAAACCATTTAATCAAGCACCTTCGTTACACATCGCCTTACTCATACTACTTTGGGTTTTGTATGTGCGGCATTTGCCTAAATATTTACTTTGGCCATGTCATGCACTCGCCATTTTAATCGGCATATCGGTACTGACAACTTATCAGCATCATTTTATTGATATACCAACCGGCATGTTACTTGGTTTTCTTTGTATCTGGCTTTGGCCGAATATTGGCGAAGTGCCTATTCGGCACATTCATATAACTAAGGAGAGCCGCCGAAAACGCTTTTTCTTATTTTATGCGATTGCTGCTAGTTTATTTGCTTTAATTGCAACACTGCTTGGCGGTACTGCTCTTTGGCTGTTCTGGCCCGCTAGCTCGTTACTATTGTTAAGTTTTTTCTATTTGTTTATCGGTGCCTCCGGATTCCAAAAAAATAGGTCTGGTCTAATTAGCTTGGCCGCTCAATGGTTGCTATACCCTTACTTAATCGCTGCAAGGATTAATTCTCGCTTATGGGCACTAAAAATTAAACCAGCCAATCATATTATTGATAATGTTTTTTTAGGTCGTTTTCCAACAATACGCGAAATAAACCTAGCTAATTATTCGACTGTAATTGATATGACTGCCGAATTTAGCGCACCAAAAACAAACGCTATTTGGCATGCCATTCCAACACTTGATTTAATCACTCCAAATGTTCAGACCCTAATTTCCGCAGCAGGATTAATTGAGCAATCAGACCGCAGCCATCCCCTACTAGTATGCTGTGCATTGGGTTATTCACGTAGCACTTTAGCGTTAATAGCCTGGTTATTAATCAGCAAGCGAGCTGAAAGTATTAATAGAGCAATAAATATTGTAAAAAAGGCACGACCAGGGATCTTAATAAAGGAATCTGATCACATGGTCTTAGAAAAAGTCGTAAATTTTACTAGTATAGAAAGCAATGAGTAATAGCCAAGAAAAAATACAGCTTAAAATTTTCGCTAGTTTTTTAGAGCAACACACTAAAGTTAATAATTTCTCATTATTTTTGACACTTATCGCAATATTTTTATTAATTTATTTTACTACAATAAACAAGCTTTCCACTACACTTCTAGTGACACTTATAATTGTGATTTTACTGGGGATCTATGAGACAATATTAGCAATTCGAGTAGGCTTCGATGCCGCGATTATTAATCATCTTGCTTGCCAGGAACATGTAAGCGATGAAGAATTAATCTCACTGGATAAAACACTTGTTGATCTTAATTTAATCCGGGAGTTAATCCCAGAGCGAGTTGATGGCAAACAAAATACTCGAGATATAAAAACACGTTTACAAGCATGCATGAAATTATTCAAAAAACAGGCCTTAAGCTTAGTAATACAGCTTGCGATATTAATAACAGCGAGTCTAGTCTAAATAATTCGCATCACTATTTTTTTTTTAGCTTTGAGCTCACTTTTTGAATATGCAATTTCTAGCTAAAATTCCTTCCCATTCACTCTATGCCATGATAATTGTTATTGGCCTGTTGTCAATCGCGACTATTGTAACGATTATTTTTAAATACAAAAATCCGGAAAAAAATCATACCGAATTAAAACAGCGTATCATTTCATGGTGGTGGATTATCGGTTTATTATTTGTGTTCCTATCCATAAGTAAAAACACCGCGATTATCTTCTTCGGCTTTCTAAGCTTTCTCGCCCTAAAAGAATTTATTTCTATAATACCCACTCGGCATATCGATAGAAATGTATTATTTTGGGTATATATTTCTATTCCCTTTCAATATTATTGGGTTGCCGACAGCTGGTATGGTATGTTCATAATATTTATTCCAGTCTATCTATTTTTGTTCATGCCCATGCGGATGGTAATCAATGGTGCTACAGATGGATTTATAAAAGCAGCCGGTGTATTGCACTGGGTCGCTATGCTTACCGTATTTTCGATCAGTCATATTGCTTATTTAATTGTACTTCCAGAAAAAAACTTAAATGCTGGACCCATGGGTTTAGTTTTATTTTTGATTCTAATGACTGAGTTTAATGATGTGTGCCAATACCTTTGGGGTAAATTACTCGGTAAGGATAAAATTATTCCTAAAGTAAGTCCTAATAAAACCTGGGCTGGTTTTTTTGGAGGCGTCGCAAGCATTACCTTACTCTCAGGCTTTATAGGCCCTACTCTTACGCCACTCAATACATTAGAAAGTTTTGGCGCTGGCATGATCATCTCACTCGCCGGATTTATAGGCGATGTGGTCATATCCTCTGTTAAGCGAGACCTGAGCATAAAAGACAGTGGCAGTTTAATTCCAGGCCACGGAGGCATACTGGACAGGATGGATAGCTTACTTTATACCGCACCCTTGTTTTTTCATTATCTCTACTATTTACACTACTAAATACATGAGTCGAGTCCTCAAAATATTATTTTTTGCGTTACTAGTCAAGCCGCTAGTCTTAGTTATCATTGGATTAAACAGTCGTTTTCGTCACAAACTACCTACCTCTGGACCAGCGGTTATAGCTGCTAATCATAATAGTCATTTGGACACCTTGGTACTAATTAGCCTCTACCCACTGGCAAAAATTCACCGACTGCGTCCGGTTGCCGCTGCGGACTATTTTCTATCTAAAAACTTTCTAGCTTGGTTTTCTCTTAATATTATTGGCATAATTCCGATAGACCGAAAGAATTCAAATAATCGCGACGAGATGCTTAATGCTTGCCATGATGCACTTGATCAAGGGGATATATTAATCTTGTTTCCCGAGGGTACGCGTGGCGAACCTGAAAAAACAAGCGAATTAAAAAAAGGCATCTATCATTTAATAAAGGACCGTAATGACACAAAAATAACACCGGTCATGATTCACGGCTTAGGAAGATCACTACCCAGAGGGGAAGCGCTTTTTGTTCCTTTCAATTGTGACGTGGTTGTAGGCGATGCACTGCCTAAGTCTACAACTGCAGATGAGCTAATCAATCAGCTATCTAACGCCTATGAAGACTTAAAATCGCACTGCATTACATTAAACCGAGATTAAACAGATTAAAATAGTACAAAATAGCGTATAGCAATTATTCTCTTTAATTATATTAAGCCCCGCCATATTGACAAGAGTCAAATCTACGACTATTTTTTAGCTAAATGACTATGACATCTAATTAGTTAGAAGCACCTAAAGCTTATCACCATTGATATTTTACTGCTAGACAAACCGGGAGCAACAATGACCTCTACTAAAACACTACTTATAAATCTAGCAATAGTTGCAATACTTGCCTCGTCACATGTTTGGTCAAAACCAAAGTCAGAAAATCAACAATCTGAAAATATAAAATCTGAAGAAAAACATTCTGAAAATAAACATCAAGAAGCTGTAACAAGCAAAAAAACGAAATATGTTAGGCCAAAATGGAAATACAAATGGGTCTCACAAAAAATAAAGCGTGGTTTTAATAAAAAATTTATTAGAAAATTAAACAGGCATGGAAAAAATGGTTGGGAGGTTATTACAGTTTATCAAAATAATAAATATCTGATTGCTATTTTAAAAAGAAAAAGAATTCCAAAAATAATTAACTAAATGCTTTAATAATATTGCATTCGACCATTAAGTTTATTAATCGAGCTGCATTTATACTTGGGCTGCTTCTAACCGTATCAAGCGA
The DNA here is from genome assembly GCA_003233075.1 of Gammaproteobacteria bacterium. Lineage (GTDB taxonomy): Bacteria > Pseudomonadota > Gammaproteobacteria > SZUA-21 > SZUA-21 > SZUA-41. The sequence continues at coordinate 7,254 of QIKQ01000056.1, read as the reverse complement.
AATACTGGGGTTTTGCGGAACATCATAACGAGAATCTATTCCAGTAAAATACGCAATTTCACCTAAGCGCGCCTTTTTGTAAAGGCCTTTCGGGTCACGTTTCTCGCACTGCTCTAATTGAGCCTTACAATATACTTCCAGAAATACATTATCCTGATTTGTTTCTCTAGCCAGTAGTCTATTTTCTTTAAACGGACTGATTAAGGCAACTATAACGATCGCATTTTGACTCGCGATTGCATTGCTCAACTGCGCAACTCGCCTGATATTTTCAATTCTGTCCTCATCTGTGAAACTAAGATCTGATGTATAGTTTTTTCTGACTTCATCGCCGTCGAGCACACAAACTTTATAGGACAATTTTCTAATTGCTTCTTGTAATTTTAGTGCTGTTGTCGTTTTACCCGACCCAGATAAACCCGTTAGCCATAAAACTGCATTATTTTTCGGCGCTTCCCCAGAGCCAAGATATTGTTTTGAATAATAAGCTAACTTTTGAGTTAAATTTTCGATATTTAATTTCTCATCAATCATCTTACTGAAAATGTAAAAGTCCACATTCAAAGTAATAATAATATAGAATAATGACCATTGCTAGCTTAGTCGCAATAACTTAATCCAAGCAAACAGCTTAGGTCAATAACCTGACAATTATGCAGAATATTCTTCACGACTATACTTACTCCAATATAAGTCGCAAAAATACTCTATTTTCTAAAGAATCTCTTGGGTATAGCCGCAAATACATACTAGGAAAGATCACTTTATACAGCAGATCTGCCTTTTGGCAAACGAATAAGCTTACAAATATGAATGAAAAAATTACTCCAATAGAATATAAATATTTACAAACGACATACATATTATCAGACGGCTATTTACGGCAATAGTAGTGAATCATCCAAAAGAAACATATAAACAAGAATGTAATGATTTACTATTGATCATGGAAGATGCTTTGTTAACCGTACAATCGGAACCAAACAAGAAAAAACTAATCAATGATCTATTTCGAGCCGTACACACACTAAAAGGTGCATCAAATCTATTTTCTTACAAGCAAGTAGTCTCTTTCGCAAATCACATAGAGAACTTATTGGAATGTATTCGAAATAATTCATTGCGACTAGACGAAAACCTAGTTTCAATACTTTTATCCAGTACTGATCATCTCCGTCTCCTAGTTAAACGAGCAATAGATGAAGAAGAATTAGAGCAAGATGTTAAGCAACTTAATTCCCTTCTTAAAAACTCTTTAGATCACTTCATATGCGATGCAAGCAACATTCAACAAGTAGATAAACAATCTGCAACCGATGCGCATCCTAGCTCAGTAAGTTCACATTACTGGCATTTTTCAATTCGATTTGAAACTAACACATTTAAACAGAATGTAGACCCATTGGAATTTTTTGATTATTTAAATTCAATCGGAACTATAGTACACATAACATCAATATACGATTTACTTCCTGATCTTAATCAATTTGACCCTCTGCAATGTTATTTAGGATTTGAGATTGACTTTGAAACTAAGTTAGCTCGACAAGAATTAGAGCACGTATTTGAAGCAATCAACCAAATTTCATATATTGCCATGTTACCACCTCGTGCAAGTATTTCACATTATTCACAAATTATAAAATCCCTACCTGAAGATGACACTCGAATTGGAGAGCTATTAGTCTCAAGTGGAGCCTTAACTCGAAAAGAATTGGAAGATACCCTGAGGTTCCAGTCAGAAAAGCAAAGCACTCCAATTACTGATAATTCAAATATTCAGCCGCTAGGTCAGCTATTGGTAGAACAAAAATTAGTACATCCTGAAATTATTTCAGCTGCACTCGATAAACAAGCCAAAATAAAAGAAATTGAAATAATTGACTCTGTAAGTTTACGCATTGCTCCGGCTAAACTTGACTCACTCGTACTTCAAATTGAAGAGCTTATGGTTTACTGGTCCGTTAATCAAAGATCAGGTCAAATTGAGCTTGATCAGTTTGATAACTTTTCCGAATCGGTGACTAAACAAATTATTCAGATACGAAATCAAGCGAAGCAGTTAAATACAACCTATGTTAAAGAAGTGTTTAGCCGCTTTAAAAGGCTTATATACGAATCCAATCATAAGCATAATAAAAATATAGTTCTTAAAACTGAGGGCGAAGAAATCAGGATTAGTAAGTCTATCTTAGACAAAATTTGTGATCCACTATTGCATCTAATTAGAAATGCAATTGCTCATGGCATAGAATCGAGTGAAGAAAGATTAAAGAAAGGAAAAAATAGCCAAGCAATCATTATCTTAAAAGCGAGACGGGTTAAAGGTGAAATTCAAATCGAAATACAAGATGATGGCAAAGGAATTAGTGAAAGTGAAATCATGAGTAGAGCCATAAAAATAGGAATTATTGATAAAAGTGTTAATTTAACATCGAGTGAAATACTCAACTTGATATTTGAACCTGGCTTTACTACTTGCCAGGAGGCAACTAATTTATCAGGTCGCGGAGTGGGTCTAGACGTAGTACGTAATAACATTCGAGAACTTCACGGCAGTATTAAGGTTTTTTCGGAAGAGAATCGAGGTACGATTTTTCAAATAAGTATTCCCCTCGAAAAACCAGAAGCACCTTACTTACTGGTGAATGTCGGTGAATCATTGTTGTTAACCCAACAAGAATCAATTCTGGATTCATTCCCTGGAACTGCTTACAAAAACTCTATAACTGATGCCCAGGGCTATATAAATCATAATAAAGAAATTTATCCTTATCTCCGATTATCCAATTTATTACCACCTGCACAGTTTTCAAACTCAACAAGCAAAGAAACAGAGTACATAATTATTATTTCTAAAGGCGGGATTAACTTTGCTATTATCGTTAATAAAATAATTAATCTGATTGATATTTGCTTAGCCCACACCAGTAGCTTAGAATTAGAATATCTTTTATTCGATAGTATTACAGTCCTAGATACAGGCTCAATAGCGTACGTTCTTAACCTTAATAATCTTAAACAAATAGTCCTTGATTTCACTGAAGACGATTCAAAAAACAAATCAAATAATTTACTTCGAGCATTATGATTTTTTACTTTTAGGATACCTCTACATAGAATGACCATGTGCCTGACTACTTATCTTGGCTACTTGTCTTCACTACTTCTAATCTAATTCTGCTTATGTTATGCTCATTACTTGCTAAATTAATGTATTTAAAAATTGAAGTAAGGCCTAAATTCAATATGGAATACCAACTAGATCCTAATTACTTGCGAGACAAAAACAAATCAAAGCTCATGATTATAGTGCTCTCGCTGTTAGTCCTATTCCTAATATCCTATATTATGGGAAATCAATATTGGATTGCCCCAATAATAATATTAGCGAGTTTCTCCGTATGGTTAAAAGTAAAATATCGAAAGCAAGAAAATCAGGTAAAACAATATAAGGTAGTACTAGAAAACCAAAGCTTAACCTATCATTGGCCGGATGGTTTTAGTGAAATAAAAAAAGATCAGATTAAGTGCATGGAAATTAGATCACAAAATAATGTTTGCATTGAACTCATAATTACTAAAACAGATAGTCAACTCATAGGATTAAAGGGATTCGATAATATGTTTGATATTGCTGAAAATATTAAAAAAAGTTTATCCCCGCAAGAAATTTTACTAAAAAATAATTAAAATAGTTTATTTCTTAGCGTGTTGATTTACACTTACTCAGACTCAGTTCGGTCAAATAACTCGTTATCAGCGCTAACTATTTCAACTTTTTTTCTTTTGAAATCGGTAATCAAAAAACCCGTTTCAGCTAGCAAATAATGATCAATTTTATCCCAAGAATCGAAATCTTTTTGGTCAAAACGAATTGTTTCTGAATCGTCCTTTTGGGTAATCATTAATTTATAAAATTTGCCTACCTTTACGAGACTCGCATCGTAACGTATAGACTCTTCATCACTATCGTGCTCAATATCAATTAAAGTTGCTTTCAAAACATAGTTCTCGTTAAGTGCTTGTTCACTTTTTTTTATAAACTCCCTGTTTTTTCTTTCTGAACTGGACTGCTTAAATAGTTTTATCATACGTTTTTCCTTTCCTGGAACTTCATATCCGCATATAAGTGACTTCTTATAAGTAATACATGAGAACTGATTACAACGTCCGAGCACTACCGCAATTAAACCAAGTGAATTACCTCATTATCAGTATATCTATATCATATATCTGCGGTCAATTATATAAGCAACGCTTAATAGGCTAATCTAGTCTAGATTATCAAAGGTATCAGAATTCGATCCGAATTTCTAATTTAACATTAAATCATTTATATGTTTACGTAATTCGTCTGGATCGATTGGCTTCATTAAAACCCTTTTAATATTTTCGCTGTTGCCTGACTTAACTTCTAAACCATTACTATAACCTGAACAAAGAATAACTGGCATTTTTGGACGCAACGAAGCCATAATATTTGCCATTTCAAGACCAGTCATCATTGGCATAGTTTGATCAGTAATAACAACATCAAATTTATCTGGATTGCTCCGGAAAAATTCACAAGCCTCTTTGCTGTTAGTATAGGTGCTTACCTTACACCCCATTGTTTCTAGTAATTCCTTCATTAAATGGACTAGTGATTTTTCGTCATCTACTACTAATACGTTACAATTGTCTAGCTCGTAGCTCGGAGAAAGTACTTATTTTTAATTTATCGTTAGATTTTTCATTCTGATCTTCAGCCAATTTAATAGGTGGAATAAGAATTTTAAAAGTAACCGGTCAAACTAGGCCGCTATTGACCTAACACTTTCAAATCGCTACGCAGTGGATTGTCAGCAAACTTATTTTTCCAAACTCTCGGGGTGAGTTCAATTACTCGGTTCGCGGGGTGCTGAGCCACACGCTGTAAGACATCAACCAGATAAGTATAAGGATCAACTCCCTGTAGTTTGCAGGTTACTAATAAACTTTGAATAATGCCTACCCGCTGGGCACCAATCTCTGTCCAACAAAAAAGCCAGTTGCGCCTTCCCATCGGAATTGCGCGTAGCGCGCGTTCTAAATGATTGGTATCCAGCGGCACATCCGGATCGGATAAAAATACTTGTAAACTTAATCGTCGATTCATCACATATTTGAGTGCTTTAGATAAGGGATCTTTTGGTAATAAATCCGATCGATGGCATTGTTGCTCACACCAATGCCAAAAGGATTTCACAATCGCTTCACTGTGCTTCGTCCGGTAGGCTAGCTTCTTAGTGCTGTTAAGCTTGCGCGTCTGTATTTTCTTTTCATGCACGTAGAGAGTCCCGATCAACGCCAGGGCTTCCTCGCTCGCTTGCGGTTCTGCTTTTAAGGCGGCTTCAAAATAACGCCGCGCATGCGACCAACATTGCGCGTGAGTCACATCCTCTCGTTTTTGCGCATAACGTTCATAAGCCGCATAGCCGTCCGATAATAAGGTGCCGCTAAAATCACCCAGGATATCAGGCACACAAGAATGATTCCGACTGGCATTATAGGTAAAGACAATTTCGTTTTGCTCACCGTAAACTGGCCAAAAATAGCCTTGATGCAGCTTGCCTTTTTCTCGACGTCCCGCCTTAATGGGTGTTTCATCCATCGCCAAAACCCGACTCAGCAAGACGTTCGCTAATTGCGCATCCACAATCGGTAATAATAAGTCAATCGCACGACCGCTTAAGTTCGTCAAGGTGCTGCGACTCAAGGTAATGCCTGAGTTTTCTAGGCGTTGATGTTGCCGATACAACGGCAGATGATATAAAAACTTATCCACCAACATGCCCGCTAAAAAGCTCACATCAGCCACACTCTTTTCCAGTACATTGGCTGGCATCGCAGGGGTGTGCAAGAGTTGGGTGGATTTATCTTTAACGACTTGACGCACGTATTTGAGAATCACATAACTGCCTGGGCGTTGCGCTAAACGGTAAGTGATTTTTTCACCAATCTGCTCAAGATCTTCCGCGGACAGATCGTTTAACTCCACATTGGGAACTTCAATCGTTTCCATCGGCACACTGTCATCGAAACGCAGTCCCGTATCGTTAACGGTCTTGGCATCGCGTTGTTTTTTGCGACGCTCATAGCTTATTTGTTCGGTTGGAATGTCATCAAGGCTGGGAGGGGCCACGCCCAAGCCAGCCAATAGATCAGCTTGGTGTGACGTATCAATCTCTAAACGTTTCTCTGATTTGTTTCCAAACAGTTGCCGTTTAAACCAATCGAGTTGTTGTTTTAACTCTTTGATTTGTTCGGTTTGGATTTTTAACTGTTCTCGTAAGGCCGCATTCTCTTCGTGTACCGAGAGTGTAGTGGATTGATCTTTCGGGGTGACAATGCGCGTCAAAACGATAAAAACCTTCTAATGATAACGCGATTATTCTAACAGAATTCAACTCATAACACCGCTTTTTTATAACGTTTGCGTTTGTTTTTGATCTCCAAGTCTAAGCCTTCAATCAAACTCATTAACTCGGTTTGATGGATTGATTTTTTTAATTCACTGGCCTGATGAGGCAGCGCATACTGATCTTGTTCCAAGCGTTTTGACCACAAGCAATAACCACCCGATTCAAAGTATAAGCATTTCAATTGGGTTCGACGACGATTAATAAACACAAACAGCGCACCGCTTTGTGGATTCTCATTCAACAGCTGTTTGACTTGTGCGCTCAAACCATCAAAAGAACGCCTCATGTCGGTGGCCTGAGTACACAACCAAATCGGCAGATCACCTCGAAGCGCGATCAATTCATTTTCCTTATTCGCAGGACGATCGTCGAACTCAAGGATAATTCGATATCCCAATCACCCGAATTGCTGGGTTGGGCTGGTGTCAGTTCAATAAACTCAGAAATTGCTTTATCGTGTGATTTATCAGCCGCTAAACGTTGACGCCATTTGTGAAAAGTACTGGTGGCTATTGCTTGTTGAGCACAAAAGGCTTCCTGGCTCAGGCCACTCTTTTTGTAAGACAACATAATGTCTTGCCACTGCGCCTCTGTTCGACGAACTTTGACTTGTTTATTCAGTGAATTGGATTGCATGGTAATCTCCTCTTGTAGTGAGAGAAGAACAGTTACACGGATTGCTTAAAATGGAAATGACGGCCTAGTTTGACCGGTTACTTTTAAAAATAGTACCAGATTGTCGATCAGATTCGACATGAATATGACCATTATTCTCGTGCACAATACCATGCACCATTGACAAACCCAT